>JASJDF010000071.1 GCA_030065715.1 Xenococcaceae cyanobacterium MO_188.B19
TTTTTCTGGGCTTTGGCGAAAAAAGTAGCTAGCTTTCCTCTACTTCAGTATCAACACTGGAAATCTCAAAGCCGAACCAAGATTATGACCACAGCAGCACCAGTAGGAGGAATTAGTCTGGGAAGTTCAACCTCGATAGAACAGCAAACCAGCGAAACCCGCACCGAGGAGCAACCAGATAACGTTAACTCTCCAGCAAACCAAAGCCAACAAAGATAGGGTAAAGATCGCAATAGATACGCCGTTGAGTTCCGCCGTTTGACCCACGATCCAAGCTGCTGCGAAGATCATTCCAATAACGGCAGGTCTAATGCCCTTCATTGCTGCTTGAATATGAGATGATCGCTTACTCCATTCTAAAATTTTTGCCCCCCCAATCATCAACCAAAATGGTGGCGTAAATATTCCAAGAGTTGCTGCAACAGCACCTAATATCCCTTGTACCTTATAACCAATAAAAGCAGCACTAATGACGATCGGTCCTGGGGTGATTTGTCCTAAAGCAATTCCATAAGCAAATTCTTGGGTTGTCAACCAACTGCGATCGCTTACAATAATCTCTTGAATCAAAGGGATACCCACATAAGCACCACCAAATAGCATCAAACTAATTCCCACAAAAGTCAAAAACAAATAAATCAAAGCCGACTTTTTAAAGAGAAATACAACCGCCCCCAAAAACCCCAAAAACCCCCATTTCCAAAACCCCAGTCCCCCTTGTCTCCTTGTTACCTTCTCCTCCTTGCCTCCTTGTCTCCTTGTCTCCCTAGTCCTCCACTCCTCACTACCTGTTCCCTTCAAAGGCAAAAACAACCACCAACCAAGACAACCAGAAACAATCATCAAAGAGAAAGTCAGATAAATTCCCCCTACTGTGATTAATAAAATAGCAGCAGTTAGCGCGATCGCAAATTGTCGCCAATCCTTAATAGTTTTCCTACTCATTTGCCAAGCTGTACTGACAATAATCGCAGTAACAGTAGGAATAAATCCTAAAAATAGGTGCTTGACCCCAGAAACTTCCCCAAATTGAAAATAAATTGCTGCTAGTCCCGTAATCAGACAAAAAGAAGGCAATATTACCCCAAGCAGGCTCACCAAAGCACCTAACTTACCCCGAATTCGATACCCGACATAAACCACCACATTAGTAGAAATAGGACCAGGTAAAAAAGTAGTCAAAGATATGCCATCTAAAATATCTTCATGACTTAGTAGCTGCATTTTTTCCACCACTATATTTTCCACTACGGCGATTAAAGACATTAAACCTCCAAACGCCGTACTGCCTATTTTCAAAAAAGTCCAAAATAATAAAGGTAACGATGGAATCATTAAATATATATATTCCGAAAAATCAAAGTTAAGAGTTGTTTTATCCTCTACCATTTGTCTTTTGTATTAACCAATGACTAATAACTAATGACAAAGGACTAATAACTCAAGTATCAATTCTGATTCTTAAAAGTAATCTTTGGCGATCGCTAAATGCTGTACGACCATGAAGCATAGTGTGGTTATTGAAAAATACCACATCCCCATCATTTAATTTAAACTCCAATTTATCTGGATAAGTATTGAGAACTCGATCAAAATATCTTACCGCCCATAAACGTTCTGGAGTTTCTAATTCAGGATAGTGCTTGAATCCTTTCATAATACTATCCAGACGAAAGCGAATTAAGGGAGAATTTGCCAATGTATTGGCAAATAAGTCCTGAGAAAACCTATCCCCCATCGTCAAAATTGGAGCCTCGATAATCTCAATTTGATCGGGATGTGTAGCAAAAGCAGGAGGGACAGCAAAAGGAAAATTATAAGAATGCAGTATTTCTAAACATTGTCTTCCTGAAACGGAAGTTGCTAAATGTTGAATCAACTCTTCTACATTAATAGCTGTACTATTACCACCATCACTAGCTGCCCTGATTGTCCACAAAGCAAAATACTTTTCTGGTATGGTACGAAAAGCAGAGTCAGTATGAAATGGTGCTGCAACATTCAATTCAGAAAAAGTTCGCTCTCTTCCTCCAGTGTCAGAGCGATGGGTGACATCCCAAATGGTGTTATTAGAACTGTTATGAACCGTCAAATTCCCTAAACATAAAGCAAGAGAAGCAAATAAATAATCTATTATCGGTCTTGGGTAATGACAAAAAGCCAAATTTTTAACAACGACATAACCTTGGTTTGATTCTAGAATTCTGACAATTTTATTGCCTAAAGTCCGTAAATCATCCCATTCCTCTGTAATGCTCTTTTGTAAATAACTAGGGATTATCTGCCAATTCAGATTTGCATTAGTCGATCTTTCTAACGCTAGTTTGGCAACTTGATTAAGAAATGATTTTGGTAGGGAGTAAGAGCTGGCATTTAATGTGGAATAGTCTAAAGACAGCATAGCTAATAATCTAATGAGCTAAATTTACATTGAATTCATTCCAAAACAGCAAAAAAGCATTTGACTTTCAAAATTATAGGGTCAAAAAAAATAGTCTTGTTTTCAAAACAAAAACTACATTAATTCCATAAAAATTCCTTAGTCATTCATAACTATTGAATTGTTATTGTGAGAGATTATCAACCAATTTGATTTGTTTTTCATGCAAACCTGTCTTTTGTGTATATAGCTACACTTTTTCTATGAAAATTAAGTTACTCTATCTGACTTCTAAAATCTTCATTGATAAACCAAGATTTTACTTTTATAAGTCTTGTATAAGTCTTGGGCTTGAAGTTACTAATATACAATTGCCTATTTCAAACTAAGTACGCACTTAAAGATGTAATTAAATTAGCTAAAAAACTGTATTCTTTTTTACACTGATTGACAATTTAACTGCTTTTTTTGCCATAAAAGGATTAAATAATTGCTTTTTTTGCATACAATCCTTAAAGTCCAGTAATCATATTTATCGGAAAAGTATATTTTGTTACTTTTTTTTTGAGATGAAATTAAACGAATTTCAGGAAAAATGTTAATTCAAATACGAGCAATTGCTATGTATGAAACGCATATACATAGTAAAATAAGTACACAAAAAGCTTGTTAGTATTGCCATAACTGCTCTAAAATTTAAAAGCCGATCTACGTCAAACCCAAAAAGTGGTAAATTAGAGCCTTTATCGATATCGTTTAATAAAATGTCAAATCAGATAGCCAGAAGCTACGATAATAATTCAGAAGCGAGCTTAGTCACAACTTCCAGTCCCTCAACTTCTTCAATTCTTAGCTTCAAGCAAGAACAAGAGATTCAATCTTATCAAGACATTATAGAAGTTCAACAAAGACAAATTAATCAGTTAACTGAACAACTGACTCAACTCAAAAACAGCTCTTTCTCTCAAAAGAAATCTCCTAACTTTTGGCAGAAATTCCAAGAATTTCTAGGGAAAATTCATGGTAGTTCTACTTATCAGCCCAGATTCTCTCTTAATCAAATTCTTTTTTCTTATTTAGGCAGTTTTATCGGCATTGCTGTTTTAGCCTACTTGAGTGTTGGTTCTGGCTATCCTTTAATTGCTGCCCCTTTTGGCGCAGCAGCAGTACTAGTATTTGCTGTACCTAATACTCCTCTAGCTCAACCTCGCAATCTTATTTTAGGTAATGTTTTAGGTGCAGTAGTAAGTGTCGTAATGGTAGCCTTATTTGGTTCAGAACCTTGGGTAATGGCTTTAGCTGTTGCTACCGCTATCAAGCTGATGCAAATAACTAAAACTCTTCATCCTCCTGGCGGTGCAGTTGCTTTAGTAGGTGTATTGAGTAAAGCTCAGTTCAGTTTTATTTTTACCCCTGTTTTGGCTGGTTCTATTATTTTGCTATTCTGTACTTTTATCTTTAATAATCTTATGCCTGGGCGTTCCTATCCTAAGCATTGGCTTTGAATCAGTTATCACTGAACAGTTTTTTTTACAAAATAGCCAAAAACAGTTAAACGTAGGTTTGAGTTATTAGCAAAAAATGGACGATTTAGACCATAAAAGACACAATTTAACCCACAAAAGAAAAAAAGTTTCTCTGATTATATTAGGTACGGTTTCTGGTAGTGCTATCGTAGCAGGCACTCCAGGAATCAATCTTGATTTAGCAAAGCAAGTGTTTTTAACTATCGCTGATATAGCTATGTGTATGTTGATCTGGGATATTTACTTTGAAAAAAAACTGTATAACAAGAACATTAAATCTATCGTACTGGAGTTGTTCTTTGTCATTATAGTCAGTGGAATTACTGCATATATAACTTCTAAAGCAATTACTGTATTTGGCGACAGACTAATTCAATTATTAGGTATTATGGGCTGGATTTCAATTGGCGCGATCGCAGCTTTGGCAACAATTTTACTGGGAACTTCCTGGGGATTTTATTGCGACGATCTTTATCGTAATAATGATAAATAATCTATAACACCAACAGGATTTCGTATGAGACGACACCTAAATTGTTAAAACAACACCAATGTTTTAACAGCGACAAATAATCGTCAAGACGACACTAATTTGGCAATCGACAATTGACAAATTTGCTTATTCTCATTAAACTCCCCGGGTGGGATTCGAACCTACGACCAATCGGTTAACAGCCGACCGCTCTACCACTGAGCTACCGAGGATTAATCTCAACAGTTAATAATCATAGCGACAAAAAAAGAATTTGGCAAGTCTTTTCCCAAAATTTTTTTTTATCCACCAATCACCATGATCTAAGGATATCTTGGGGATGGTAAGTTACAAGTTCTAATACTCCTCCTCATGCCCACCGAACGCCATAAGATTGTCTATCTGTCTTTTATTTCTACCGATCTCCCGATTTGGAATATCATCGAAGCCAAAGCATCTCTGTATCAGAAAGCAAAGGACAAGTTTCATCTGTTATTGACTCAGGAAAATTCACCTGATTCTTTGGACGACAATAATAACCAAGCAACTTCGGAAAAGTCCTCTATTTTACCCCTAAAAAAACCCTACGAATCAGAAGGTATCTCTTACGAAAAAAGTAGATCAAGAGATAAAGAGTTTGAAGAGCAAAGAATTTCACCCTCACAGCCAAAGCAAAATTTGCTTTGGCTAGAAATTTCACCTTACAGAGTCATGCTAAGAATGCAGAATAATAATAGATTTAGCTATCATCATTTTTGGGAAAGGGGGGTTTATGGTATTAGCCGTTATTGCTTTAGTAGCAATGATTCAGAACCCAGTAATTCTTTTCGTCTCAGGAATTATACTAGACATCTACAACTAGACTATAATCCTATGCCAACAAGCTTACAGGTACAATATGAGTTATGGTCTGCAAACCTGAAGCTAGGTACTTATTTATTGCATTTGGATATTGATAATTGATTGTTTAAAAAAATCATAATTCTATGGGAAGCGGTTATCCGCAAGTGTCATACTTAATTACTGCTTTTGAATCTAAAAAACGGTTAATTTACTTTAAATAATCAGTTTGGAGGGATTATCAGCTTTTAAGATGATTCAGAATTCTATAGACAAGTTGTTGAGGAATAATTGGTTTATTGACTAAGTCATTAGCACCGCTGGCAAATACTTGGTTAGATATAGTAACATCACTATAGACGCTCAGAAATAAAACAGGAATTTTGCACCAATAAGGATGAGTACGCAATACTTTACATAATTCAATCCCACTCAAGTAGGGCATTTCAATATCTAGTACTAGTAAATCGGGAGCTACTATTTGCAATACATCCCAAAATTGTCGTGGATCGTCGAGGGTGGTAAGTTTAAATTTCCAAGGTTCTAGTAGGGTTGGTAATATTTGTAACAGTTCTATATCATCATCCACAACCATAATTTTTTTCCCAAAAGAAGAACGTTGTATTGCTTGCTGAGATAGAGTAATGATTTGCTTGGGGTTAGCTGGTTGGGAAAGATAAAAACTACCACCGTGACGAGCTACTAGTAAGCGGTCTTGAAAATTGTCGTGATCGCCAATTACAATTACTGGTATAGATGGAACAAATAACTTAAATTCGGAAATTAGTTCTAAAGATTCTTGTCGTAGATCATTGTGAGAATCGGCAAAAGATAGATTTACAACAACTGTCTGGGGTAATTTTTGATAACTATCTTGTTGCTTTTGTAGCCAAGTTTTCGCTAATTCTGGGCTTGTTATAATCTCGGTCAAAATTCCTTGGTCAGTTGCTGCTTGGGTTAACTGGGAGTTTAACTGAGAGTTATTGCCGACAATCAGTAATAAAGGGGAATTAGCTAATATGGTTTGGTTGATTTGGGGCGTAATATCCCGTTCTCTGCTTATTTTTTGACTTAACGCCGTTAATTTATGATGTAAGGTTTGCCATTGTTCTTGACTGGGATTATTCTGTAACAATTGTTCTATGTCTTTAGCTAGTCGAGAGCCTTGATGTAATCCAAATTGTCCCAGGTTTCCTGCTAAACTATGAGCGGTAACAATTGCCGATATGCGATCGCTTACTTCTAAATTGCCTGTTTTTAAAGATGCGATAGCTTGTTGAAGTTGTGCTAACTGTTGTTGTCTTTTGGGGTGATGTTTTTCCCAAATAGAAGTTAAAGCTGCTAGATGTTGGGCGTGCTTATCTGGTTTTGGTTCAGGAGAGTTAAAAGTAATTTGGGTATGATCCTCAAGATGATTATTTTGAGACAAAGGCTTTAAATAATATCCTTGACCTCTAACTGTAATAATAATATCTTTGGGCAACCCTGCTAAATGTAGTTTTTTTCTTAAATGTCGAATGTGAGAACGGACAGTAGCATCACTAGGATATTCCATTGATGACCAAAGACTTTCGATAATATCTTCGATACTCAAAACCTCTTGGGAATGGCGCAAAAATAATTCTAAAAGTCTATATTCTTTAGCTGCTAACGATAATACTTGTTCTTGATAGATAACTTGGTAACTACAAGGATCAAGCTGTAAATCTCCCCAACTCAACACAGGAAGAAAGTCACAATTTAAGCGACGTAATAAAGCCCTGATGCGAGCCGTTAATTCATCCACATCAAAGGGTTTACAGACATAATCATCAGCACCAGCATCCAAACCTCGAATTTTATTTTGGCTGCCGTCACGAGAAGTAAGTAAGATAATTGGGGTCTCATAATCATTAGCACGAAAACGCTGACATAAGCTAATACCGTCAAGTTTAGGCAATGACCAATCTAGAATAATTAGATCATAGTTGTAGGTAGAACCATAAATCCAACCCTGTTCCCCATCCATTGCCACATCAACGGCATAACTCTTTTCTTGTAGAGTTCTAGTTAGTATATCTATCAATATTTCATCATCATCAACTAATAGGATTTTCATTCGGGGGCAGTTAGTGGTTAGTGGTTAGTGGTTAGTGGTTCCTTTGATTGATTACATTTTCCATCCTAGTATTTTGGCGATTTGACTGGCTAGGGTCATGGAGTTAAAGGGTTTGGTGATTACATCTACTACTCCCAGACTTTTTAATTGATCTTTGTCTGTAGCTTGAGTTTTAGCTGTAAGAAAAATTACAGGAATAGCCTTGGTTTGATGATTGGCTTTGAGGCGAGATAGGGTAGAAATACCATCCATATCAGGCATCATGACATCTAAGAGAATGGCATCTGGTTGTTGAGTTTGAGCAAGATCAATTCCTTGTAGTCCAGAAGATGCGATCTCAACTTGCCAACCTGCTTCAATTTCAATACCTACTTGTACTACTTCTTGAATAGTTTCTTCGTCGTCAATTAGCAAAATTCGTTTGTCATTCATCACGATTTTCCTCCGACTTTATTAATTCAGGAAGAGTAAAGTAAAAGGTGCTTCCTGCTCCTAAACAACTTTCTGCCCAAATTTTTCCCTCATGTCCTTCGATAATTTGCCGACAAATAGCTAATCCTAAACCAGTACCACCTTTTTTGCGGGAATCTGAAGAGTCAACTTGCTGAAATCGCTCAAAAATTGTTTCTAAGCGATCGCCAGGAATGCCCTGTCCATGATCTTTCACTGCAAAGATAATTTTAGATATGTTGCGGTGTTTTTTACGTTTTCGTTGTGGGAGTTCTTTATTTGCTGATAACCAAACTGTCGTATTGGGCGGAGAAAACTTAATCGCATTACTAATTAGATTAGTCAGGGTTTGGACGATATAGTCATAATCTGCCCAAACCGATAATCTCATCGGTTCAACTACTAGCTTTACCTGTTGTTCTTGTGCCATTGCTTGCATAGTTTGAACAGCCTCAATCATTAAGTCAGTGGCTTTACAGGCTTTTTTATTCATTTTGACTTTGCCTGATTGGATCCGCTGAAGATCGAGGACATTATTGACTAGCCTAACTAGTCTTTCCGTTTGCTCATCGGCAATTTGTAGCATTCTTTGTCCTTTAGTGGAAAGATTGCCTAATTTACCAGTTGCCAAGATTTTGAGAGAACTGTGAATGGAAGTGAGAGGGGTGCGTAATTCGTGACTCACCACAGCAATAAACTCATCTTTCATACGTTCAATAGCTTTACGATCACTAATATCGCTGGTAAGGGCAAAAAATCCTTGTATTTGTTGTTCTTCTTGGATGTGGGGAATATAGGTGACATTTAAGGAATGTAAGCAGCCGTCTTGTAATGTAATATCTTGCTCATAGTTAACTGTTTCACCTCTGAGTGCTTGCTCAATATAGGGTTGAATCTGCTGGTATTCTGCTTTACCATGAACTTCCAGAAGATGACTATTATGAATTTCTGGGGGAGAGAGTCCCAACCAAGTTTGATATGCCTCGTTGTTAAAGCGATAGTGTTGCTGCCGATCTACATAGGCAATTAAAACAGGTAAGCCATTGGCAATTAAGCGCAGTTGTTCTTCACTATGGCGTAATGCTATTTCCACTTTAGTGCGTTCGCTGATTTCTTGTCTTAATTTGGCGGTTCTTTCTGTAACTAATCCTTCTAAATTTTCTAATAATTCTGCTTGGGATAGGGCAATCCCAATTTGATTGGCTAATTGCTGCATTAGCTCCATTTCAAATTTTGTCCACTGTCGGGAGGATTCACACTGATGGGCAATTAATAGACCCCATAAATAATCATCTTCGCTGTCTAATGAGGATTTTAAATTTTGGAGGATTGGTACTACCAGCTTGGCTTGTACCATCCATTCGTCCATAAACTCAATCAAGCAATCTGCTAACCCTGCTGCTGGATCGTGAACATCTGTGATCGCGATTACTCTACCTTTGGCATATAATTGACGATAATCTTCGGGGAATACTTCTTCAGGGAACTCTACACCCATAATGGGGGCATAATCTGGTAATACTGCTTCTTTAATCGGCATTCCTGTCCCATTGGCAAATACTTGATAAATCAATACCCGATCAGCTTCTAAAATTCTTTGTACCTCTGTTACCGCAGTCCGCAAAATTTCTTCTAGCTGTAATGACTGTCTGATTTTCAGGGTAACTTCGGCAAATAATTTAACTCTTTGATGTTCTCGTTCTAACTTTTTAGCTGCTGCTTGTTGTAACTTACTAATATCCCGTAAAACTAATAAATGATAATGGGGTAATAAATCTTTAACGATACTGTATTCTATAGTTTTGCTACTACCATCAACTTTTTGCCATTGAATCTGAGTTATTTCTGCATCTACAGAAAAATCAAACCAATCTACAATTTTATTACTTACCAGTTCCTTTCTCTTCTTACCAAACAAAGCGCAAGCAGCAGGATTGACTTCTACTAAACGATAATTTTCATCAATAATCGCGATCGCTTCTAAGGAGCGTTCAAATACAGCTTGGAAAAAAAATTGTTGACTAGGAAATTGGGTTAATCCCTCCATAATTAATTGATCTAAAAATATTTTTTATTAACCAAGCTTAACTTAAATTAAAGTTTGTTAATCTCAAGCTTTATCAAAGTTAATTCAAATGACTAATGACAATCAAACAACATTTGAGTCATGTAACGATCAGTCCAGATTTTACCTAAAGACTTTTCTAAGACTTTTCTGGTTTTGTCGTTTTGTTGTTGTTGCTGGCAATAATAACGCTGTCCTCTTAATATCTCAACTTGCTTTTTGGGAGAAACTACAGGAGATGTTTTTAGTGCTATTTGACAATGTATTTCTAAAAACTGGGCAACGCGATAGAGAAAGAAAATTTCTTCAGTCCGATTTTGAGGACGAATAAACAAACAAAATTCTGAGAAAATATTGCCCCATTCAGGTAATTTGCGAGGTTGGGCAAAATCTATCTGGGGTAAATTAGCTAAGAATTGACTGTAATTATTGGTAAGTATGCGCTCTCCATTAACAGGGGATAAATCGACAATAGCTGCACCAATACCTGCTTGACTACCTACTAAATCCACTCCAAATATGGGCAGATCGTAATTGGAACGAGGAAACATCACACAATGGAGAATGTCCAAGCGATCGCCAACTTGTGCTAATTCTAAATGTAATTTGCGAAACTTAGGGGTTTGATAACAGCGATTTTCGATAACTAATTTTTCTCCTTCCAAACTCCCCTCTATGTAACCCAAGTCTTGTGGAATTTGGTAAGGGGATAAAGTTAAATACTTTGACCAATGCCTTTCAATAGAATTGGCTAATTGACGAATCCTTATATGTTGTCGCTCTCTAAGAGAAGATGGGATACTTGCAATCATAGTAATTTAGATAGTTAAAATTGAAGAAAAAAAAATTGTTAGTAGGGTGGGCAATGCCCACCTTACAACACAGATATTGTGACTGAATCAATTATTCTTCTGATTGATCAGCATTGTCTTCTGCAACTGAGCTAGATTGTTGAAAGCTATCAAGAGGTTGAATATTAACAATTGTTCCCCCCATTTTGCCGATGCGCTGCATCTCTTCGTTCATACGGTTGTAAGGAACTCTGACAAAAACACTGCTGCTACTGCGGAATTGATAATTATTATTATCATTGCTTTCATTTTGCTTGAGTCCAGTTACTTCATAGACAAAAACGCGACTTTTAGAAGGTGAGCCTGAACTACCTCCAATTACAGAACTACCTAACATAATTTATTTCCTTATTTAAATTATTAGGGCATTAGGGAAAAGGTGGGCAAAACTATTGGTCAGTATTTAATCAAGTTCAACTTAAATGTTGCCCACTATACATTACTGTTTCTTTGTTGATTCATACTGAATTTGTGTGACCTATGCCAAAGTTACGCTGGCAACCTTACCGCCCATTTTGTTAATTCTTTGGAGAGTAGGGGTTAATTGTTCATAGGGAACCATTAAAGCTCGACTCGCACGGCGTACTTTAGGATAGCCAGCTAAACTCATACCTGCGATTTCTACCCGATAGATGCGACCAGCTTTATTAGAATTTCTAAAGGTGCGTTCGGGTGTAACTCCTTTGCTAGAGTCCCGATAAGCCCAACCAGATGTACCACCAGAAGGTGCAACTACTGCTGAAGCACTATTAGCTGCTAATTCTTTTGCCAAGCGGGATGGTTTTCCAGCTATTTGAGAGCGATCGCTGTTAGCATAACCCCGATATAATTGGAACATACGGGTAAAACCAGCAATTTTTTGTTGAGTCTGAGTCGCAAAGCCTCGATAGTAGGGAACAATATTTTCACCGAAGTTGGCTTCGTATTCATCAGAATCAATATAAGAATCGATATCTGCTTCATAGCCTTGATTTTGATAGAGATCGAGATGATAAATTACCTCAGATTCATCATAGGGAGCCCGTCCGAGTAAATGTTTGAAATTTAATTCAATTACTCTAGTTTGGAAATTGTCATACAAGAATTTTCTCTTATACAATTCTGACTTGGCTACTGCCCTAACAAAATCTCTTACCGTAATCGAACCATTGCCGAGGAGGGATTCTGTTGCAGTCAAACGCTCCGACTGCATTATATAATCATTCCCCAGCACTTGCCGATAAACAGCGTTAATTACGGCTTGGGCATCGTCTTGACTCCAGTTAGGACGCAATTCTAACGGTTTAAAATCACTAAAAGCAGAAACCCCTAAACGAGATGCTGCTGTTGTAATTGCCACTTAACTATTCTCCTTGAATATATTTTTGTTTGTCTTTTGTCTTTTGTCTTTTGTCTTTTGTCTTTTGTCTTTTGTTGTTTGTCTTCTGTTGTTTGTCTTTTGTTCTTTGTCCTTTGTCTTTTTTTGTTGACCAATGACTAATGACCAATAACCAACGACCAATGACTAATGACTAATAACTATCAAGCTTCAGTCAAACTCATAACTCGACCACCTTGTTTGTTGATTTTTTGCAGGGTAGCTGAGAGTCTTTCGTAGGGGACGACATACTCTTGCATACTGCGTCTTAGTTGGGGAGTGTTTTTGCTGGCTCCTTTGGTGACTCGAAGAAGATACAAATTACCTCTTGCTGTAGTAGTAGTACCAGATAAAGAACCATTACCCCCTGGGCTGCGAACAGGAGTAGCTGTGTTGCGTGCCAATTCATAGGTTAGGCGAGGACTACGACTATTACCTTGTGCGCGATCGCTATTGGCATATCCTTGATATAGTTGGAACATCCTGGTGAAGCCAACGGTTTTTTGTCCTCTTTGAGTGGAAAAGCCACGATAGTAAGGGACAATGTTATCACCGAAGTTCTCAACATATTCATCAGAATCAATGTAAGAATCTATGTCTGCCTCAAAACCTTGATTTTGATAGCAGTCTAGATGTTCTACAATCTCTGCTTCATCGTAGGGAGCGCGACCTAGTAAATGTTTGAAGTTTAACTCGATGGTGCGGGGATGATAGTTGTTATAAAAGAATTTTGCTTTATATAATTCTGATTTAGCTACGGCTCTGACAAATTCTCTTACTGTGATTGAACCGTCTGCTAATAAGGATTCTGCGCTAGTTAGACGCTCCGACTTCATTAAATGGTCATTGCCTAATATTTGCCGATAAACTGCTGCGATCGCTATTTTAGCATCTTCTTTATTCCAATTCGGGCGCAGTTCTACCATAGTACTCTCGTCAAAGGCAGATATCCCCAAGCGAGATGCTGCTGTAATTGCCACTGGTTATACTCCTAAAATTGCTTATCTAACCTTGCTAAAAAAACGGCTCGGAATTACAGCCAACCATTAAACAAAGAGATAAGCTCAATAGTCATCTGAGATTCCGAGCTACTAGAAAAATCTAGCTGAGGGCGTTAATAGCGTACTCAATATAAGAGTTAGCTTCAACAGCGGGATCGCCACTTAAACCATGATTAGCTTTAATATATTTGAGAGCTTCAATATACCAGCTAGGAGATAATTCAAAAGTGGCGTTGATTTCTGCTACGCCAGCAATTAAATAATCATCCATAGGACCAGTTCCGCCAGCTACTAGACAGTAAGTAACCATTCTTAAATAGTAACCAATGTCACGAGCGCATTTTGCTTTGCCTTCAGGAGTGGAAGCATAGTTAGGTCCCTGCATAGTAGTTGTGTAGGGGAATTTAGTATAAACTGCTTGAGCAGCACCGTTAACCAAGCTATCAGCTTTGTTGGTTAAGGCTTGAGCAGCTTCTAAACTGGCTTGAGCTTGGCGAAAACGACCAAATGCAGTTTGAATTTCACTACTGCTTAGGAAACGACCTTGAGAGTCAGCAGCCGAAATAGCTTCAGTAATAGGAGTCTTCATTGATTAAAGTACCTCTTGCAATAATTTTTATATTTGTAGTGGAAAAATGAGTAAGCTTCTGAGGGATTAAGCAAAATTAACCAACAGCAGCAGCAGCACGATCAAAATAGCTTGATAGTTCTGACATCAAAGAACTACAATCTCCTTGTGTGATACCATTGCGGTCATTCGCGATCGCGATCGCAGCATCTTTCATTTTATTTACACCTTCGGCTACAGAACCACCAGGTACTCCCAAAGCCACATAGGTTTCGCGTAGACCATTCAAACAACGATCTTCTAAAACACTACCGTCACCAGCAAAAGTCGCATAGGTAACATAGCGCAAGATAATTTCCATATCCCGTAAACAAGCAGCCATTCGACGACTAGTATAGGCATTACCCCCAGGAGCAATCAACTGAGGTTGTTGCGCAAACAAGGCACGGGCAGCACTAGCAACAATTTGCGAACTATTACTAGTTATGCGATTGACCGTATCCATTCTTTTATTACTCTCTGCAACCATACTGTTAAGAGCGTCAAATTGACTATTGCTAATATAGTCGCCTCTAGCATCAGCCTGGGAAATTACACGGGCAAAAGCATCAAACATGAATGTTTCTCCTGAATATTAATTTGTACCAAAAAGTTAGATTGAAAAAACTGAATCCTAACTAGAACTCGGAACT
>JASJDF010000072.1 GCA_030065715.1 Xenococcaceae cyanobacterium MO_188.B19
TTAAACCAGTCACTACCAAATTTTTTACTGATTCTAAAGGTTTTCCAATTGGGCAAACTATTGGAGGTTACATATTCGTAACTCGTACCCATAGGAATAGTAATCTTGATCCATTAAAGCCTCAACTGGCAACCCTTTGTTAACAGCTTGGATCAGATCGCGATCGCTCTCTATATTAACTTTTAAAGTCCTTCGACCACCTAATATTTCGGCAGTAGTTATAGCACTAGTCAGCATAAATTCTTTAATAATGCTCAGTCGGAACACTTTGATTGTATTACTCGGTATTCGAGATAAACAATAATTTTAGGAATTAAGGCAATCTTTTCAGGGGGAATAAATATCCTTGGACAACCTGAATTAGCATTAGATAAAAAGTCAATAAATCTTTCCATGTATGGGGTTTTTTGCCGGCTATACCCCGATCCATAATCAATAGTGAATCCTACTCAATCTAAGTTTAGTTTTACCCCTTAAGTTCCCTGACCATATAAGATAGCCTTCGATTTTCTGATTGGAGATCTTCTACTGTTCGTTGTAAAGTATTTATTACGGTATACATTTCCATAGGGTCAAAAATACGCAACATACTGGTCTGGGTAATAATTCCTAATCCTTGTCCCCAATTCCACGACACAACTAGTCTTCTGACTCTTCGCAGTTGCATCTCTTGATTAGCTTTTAATAAAGA
The DNA here is from genome assembly GCA_030065715.1 of Xenococcaceae cyanobacterium MO_188.B19. Classification (GTDB taxonomy): domain Bacteria; phylum Cyanobacteriota; class Cyanobacteriia; order Cyanobacteriales; family Xenococcaceae; genus JASJCP01. The sequence goes on from JASJDF010000072.1 coordinate 692, forward strand.
GTCTTCGGGACTGAGCAAAAATAGAGGAGTACTCATAACTTCTTGTGCAGTAACATTATTGAGATTTAATTCCAAAGATTGAAATTGCATAATATCTCGTTCAGTAATAATTCCAACTGGTAACAAAATATTTTCTTGTTTATCCTCTTGAGTGATAACTACACAACTCACTTTTTGCTTTGCCATTAACCGAGCGATATTTAGTACAGAAATATTGCTATCTTCATAAACTACATTTTTACTCATAACGTCTCCAACTCTTCGGAGCTTGAGTAAATTTGCGGGGTGCATCGCTCTTCGGATTGTTCCTGGAGAAATTACTCCAATCAAATTATTATTGCTATCTACTAAGGGCAAATGGCGAATTTTATAGCGACGAAATAGAAATAAAGCTGCAAATATATCGGGAAAATTATCCTTGGATAAAGTAATAACTGGATGAGTCATTACTTGACTAACTTTTAATTCACTAAATACTGCTTCTGAAGCGGTTAGGCGTACAATATCTCTCTCAGTTAAAATTCCTAGTAATTTATCTTGCTCCATTATCAAGGCGTAACTAGAAGGCGATCGCTCATCAGGTAAAGATAACCCAAATTCATTTTCACTAGAATCATAGGAACAATTCTTACCCCTAGCTTGACTCATTAACGCAATCGCATCTTGAAGGCTGGTATCAGGTGCAATTTTTAAGGGTTTAGAATCAATGGTCATTTCTAAATCCGGACTAGCTAATATGCGGTCTTCAATTTCCATAAAGTTAATTAGACATAATGTTTGGATTAATATTGATGGGGCAATATAAGAGAAAAGAGATAGGAAATAAGAGTTAATATTAGTTCGCCCCTATAAAAGTTAGGGTTTGTTTCGAGAAAATTTATATTTTCATTATTGCGTTTTCGGTTTATTATAAAGAGAGATGTAACAGCGGGATATACCCCAAGGCTCATCAGTAGATAATTTTAACGGTTGGAGGTTATTCAAAAATACCGATCATTACAAGCCAGAAAAAATTTTACTGCAAGATCTGCATTAATTATCAGTTACCTAGTAAAGCTGGTGATAAGTCACCAATCAACAAACTAAGGATTTTTGCCATAGAGTCGATCCAAGACTCTTTTAATCGAGATTCTTTGCCATTGTTGACCCCGCTTGGTCTTATAACCTTTCTGGTTTAACCAATTAGCAATCTGTTGTAAGGATTTACCCGACTTATGATGACGGCGAATTAACTCAATAATTTCTTGTTCTTGAGGATTGTTGACTAACTCTCCATTAACCGTTTTTTTGCCAAAAGCAGGAGAGCCATAACCAGCATAACCACCAACAGCAGCTTTACGTCTTCTTCCGTCCTCTAATCTTTCCCAAATTTTGTGGTTATCTAAGTTTGACTTACTCATTGCTAGGCAAAAATCTCAAATCTATATATCTAGTGTATCAATAACTTTAATTTTCAATAAATCTCAAGGAGATAATCTAAGTGGCAACTTATAAAGTCAAATTAATTAATGAATCAGAAGGCTTAGACGTAACAATTGATGTTGCAGACGATCAATACATCTTCGATGCAGCAGAAGAAAATGATATCGATTTACCTGTTTCTTGTCGTTCTGGTTCTTGTTCTAGCTGTGCAGGAAAATTGGTCAGTGGCAGCATAGATCAATCTGATCAAGCTTTCTTAGATGACGATCAAATTGAAGCAGGATTTGTTTTAACTTGTGTGGCATATCCTACTTCTGACTGTACAATCATGACTCATCAAGAAGACGAACTCTACTAAGCTATTTCCCATTAGAAGCACATTGGAAGACGACACAGTCTGTCATCGGTTTTGAGCTTAAAAGCCTAAAGCTCTGAGCTTCAGGCTTTTAAGGGATTTGTTAATAGCAAGACTCGGAATAAAAAAATAATTCACAAAATAATACATAAAAACTAGTTAAGTATGTCTACAACCACCAAAGCCGAATACATTCAAGAAACTAATTTTGCCCAATTAATTGAAGATGAAAATATAGTCGTAGTTGACTATACAGCAACTTGGTGTGGTCCTTGTCGTTTAGTAAGCCCTTTGATTGACCGCTTGGCTAAAGAGTATGAAGGAAAAGCCAAAGTAGTAAAAATCGACATCGACCAAAATCCTAATAATGCCAAACAATACAACATTCGCAGCATTCCTACTGTTTTAATTTTTAAAAATGGCAAATTAGCAGAACAGTTTGTGGGTAAGGCTCCTTATGAAACTTTTAGTAACGCTTTAGAAAAACATATTCGACTATAGTTATTCTCCTTGAGAATCGATAATGAATAGTGTGGAGTGTGAGTAATAAGTAAAATCTTAACTTTATGGTCTAAAGCCATTTAAAACTCGTGAATATAGTGCAAAAAATTTCCTGTCCTAATTGTGGGAATAAGGCAGTGCGTCGTTATTTTACTAGTAATGAAGCCGTCTATAAAAATTGTCCTAATAAACAAGTCATTTATACAGAGTGTCCCATTTGTGACTATTTAATGGTCATGTGTTCTCTTAGTGGAAGTGTTTTAGAAGCAGAGTTCTCTAGCACTTTTGCTGTTAATCAAAACTCAGATCTTAAACTTGGTCAAGATTATTCCGTCGCCTAATGGTAAAACCTAATAGTGACTTAGTCCATCTCATTACAAACAGGAGATAAAAATTTCATGCTTCAAGTAAAGGATATTATGACCAAAGAGGTCATTACTATTAGTGGTTCTGCTACTGTCGCCGAAGCAGTTAAGCTGATGAAAGAGAAAGGATTGCGAGCTTTAATTGTGGAACCAAGAAGCGGAAGAGACCCCTATGGCATGGTAACGGAAACTGATATTGTCTATAAAGTGGCTGCCTATGGCAATGACCCTAAGACTTTGCGAGTGTTTGAAATCATGACTAAACCTTGTATTACGGTTGCTCCTGATTTGGGTGTAGAGTATGCAGCCCGTTTATTTGCTAATACTAGGATTCGTCGCGCTCCTGTGGTGGAAGGAAAATTATTAGGCATTGTTTCCATCAGCGATATTATGCACAAAAGCGATTTTGTCGAGAAGCCGATGCAGTTGTTTCTTGAGGATCGTATTGATGCTGCTCGTCAAGATGCCAGGGCGATATGTGCGGAAAAAGGAGCAACCTCTCCTGAATGTGCTGCTGCTTGGGATGTAGTAGAAGAGTTACAAGCCATTGCTGCGGATAAACGTCAGGAAAAAAAAACCTCTAACTCCCTAAAAGAGTATTGTGAAGCAAATCCTGATGCGCCAGAATGTCGCATCTATGAAGACTAAATATTGTAATAAAATAGGAGAAATTTCAGCCATGATGCGAGCGGAAGATATCATGACCAAAGAAGTCATTACTATTAGTGGCTCTGCTACTGTTGCTGAAGCAGTAGAGCTGATGAAAGAGAAAGGATTGCGAGCTTTAATTGTGGAACCAAGAAGCGATCGCGACCCCTATGGCATGGTAACGGAAACTGATATTGTCTATAAAGTGGCTGCCTATGGCAATGACCCCAAGACTTTACGAGTGTTTGAAATTATGACCAAACCTTGTATTACTGTCAGTCCAGATTTGGGCGTAGAATATGTAGCCCGTCTATTTTCTAATACCAAAATTCGTCGCGCACCTGTAGTTCAAAATGGTCTAAAAGGGATTATTTCTATTAGTGATGTGATGCACAAAAGCGATTTTATAGAAAAGTCCAAGAGTTATTTTGAACTTTATTGCGAAGAAAATCCTAGTGCACCTGAAGCTAGAATGTATGACTAGATTTCCAAGTCATATATGGAAAAACAATATAGTTTTGGATTGAATTCTATCTAAAGATTCTTATCTTTGAGACTTACTCTTAGTAAGTCTCAAAGTTTTATTTTATAAGATGTTATTATAATTCTCTGATTCCCACATGCAGTCTTAAATTCTCTATTTTGTTTGAGACTAAATCCTATGATAATGATATTCCCCGAACTGTTATTTTCGACTCACTATATCCCTCATGGTCACTGTTATCTTTGGCAAATTCCTCTAGTCTGGCTTCATGTAGTTGCAGATAGTTTAATTGCCCTAGCTTATTTCTCGATTCCGATTATGCTAGTTTACTTTGTCCGCAAGAGGGAAGACATTCCTTTCAAAAGAGTTTTCGTGTTGTTTAGTGCCTTTATATTATCCTGTGGCACAACTCACATTATGGGAATTATAACCCTTTGGTATCCTTTTTATTGGATATCTGGTGTGATTAAAGGAATAACAGCTTTGATTTCAGTACTCACTGCCTTAGAGTTATTTCCCTTGATCCCAAAAGCATTAGCTTTGCCTTCTCCCCATAGCTTGGAAATCTTAAATAGGGAAATTAGTCAACTTAATAGTGATTTAGAACAGCGGGTACAAGAGAGAACCAATGCTTTAGAAACAATAAACCAGGAGTTGATTAAACATAATCAACAAATGTGCAAACTTACAGAAGTCAATGAATTTCTACAACTCTGTAAAAGTTTAGGCGAAGCTAAAAAAACTTTGGCTGAATTACTCAAACCGTTATTCCCTAAAATGTCTGGTTCAGTATACCTAATAAATGAATCTCGTAACGTTTTAGAAGAGTTTTCTTCCTGGGGAACTTTGAGCAACAATTGTATTTTTCTTCGAGAGGATTGTTGGGCTTTGAGGAAAGGTTCTTCTTATATCGGAAATACTGAGTTTCCTGCCTTGTACTGCGATCACTTCAGTCAAAATGCTAAGTCTGCTCCAAGTATTTGTGTACCAATGAATGCACAAGGAAAAATATTTGGTTCACTACATCTGAACCGAATGGATTTAAAGCAAATAACTCAATCGAGCGTAGCTTTAGCTCAAACTGTTGCCCAGCAAGTCTCACTGTCTCTGGCTAACTTGCGTCTGCAAGAAAATTTACGAGATCATAGTCTGCGAGATCCTCTCACAGGATTGTTTAACCGTCGCTACTTAGAAGAATCTGCCACGAGAGAAATTCATCGCGCTATTAGAAATAACAACTCTATGGGGATTATTGTGATTGATATAGATTATTTTAAAAAGTTTAACGATACCTATGGTCATGCAGCAGGTGATTTTGTACTGGTAGAAGTTAGTCAATATTTGAGAAATAATACCCGCAATTTTGATGTTGCTTGTCGATATGGTGGAGAGGAGTTTGTTTTGCTTTTGCCAGATGTATCTTTAGAAAATACTTGCTTACGCGCAGAAAGTATTAGAAAAGAAATTCAGTCTCTAAATTTAAAATACGAACAACAGTTATTAGAAATAACTATATCTTTGGGAGTTGCTAGCTTTCCTGAACATGGTTGTAACTTGGAGAGCTTAATTAATAGAGCTGATCAAGCTTTGTACAAAGCCAAAAAACAAGGACGTAATTGTGTATTATCGGCATAAGAAAAAATGCTTTAAATCCTATTTGGAAGATTTTTTATACATCATTTCTCCTACCACTACATTCAATTGATCTCCTAGTAACATGACTAGGGAACTTAAATAGAGCCACAACATAAGAACAATTACTGTTCCTAACGCTCCGTAAACTTTATTGTATGCACCGTAGTGAGCTACATATAAACGAAATAGTAGAGAAACAATTGCCCAGGAAATAGCTGCTAAAATTGCCCCTGGGATTAAAGGAGTATCTTTCGCTCTAATGGTTGTGCCAAAATGATAAATAAAAGCAAATGCGATCGCGATAACAGCTAATGCTATGGGCATACTCAATAGTCGCCAAATACTAAATAAGAGATGGCTAACAGTTATTTCTACATTAGATTCAATGATTAATTTTTTAACTATCACAAAGAAAAAATAGACAAGTTGAATTAAAATTGTACTAATAATAATTACTAAACCAGTGATTGTTTCATAAGATTTGCCCAGACTATGAATTCTAGTATTATTGTTTTTTATTTGATATAAAATCAATAAAGAAATGGCAAATATAGTCACAATAAGAATGACAGTAAAAATCTCCCAAGTTATTAATAACAATTGACCCCAATTTTGCTGTAGTGCAAAGTCCAGCATAAACTCACCAATTAATAATAAAAAGGAAGCTACTATCAGTAAAAAAATTGTACCAATGGCTAATAAAATAGCAATTATTTTATTATGCCAAAAAGGTTTTTTATATTTTGCTGGTACTTGATGAATACTATTTAAAGCATTCATAGCAGATCCTATTACTCCAGAAATCACCCAAATCGCAGCTATAAAGCTTAGAGAAAACCAGCTTGTTCCTTGAGATACTTTGACTTCTTCTGTAAAATTTAATAATAATCCCCATACCTGTTGAGGAACAATTCCCTCAAAATGGATAGCCAGCTCGCCCAAAGTTTTTTCTATAGAATTTTCAAATAAACTAATAGCAGTTAGCACAGCAATAATAGCAGGAAATAATCCTAGCATTGCATTAAAAGCCATTTCTGCTGATAGCCCAGTTAAACGTTTTTCCACAGTCAAAGCTACTGTTTTACGGATTGTTATCCAATTGAGATAATACAAAAAGCGGATAAAATCTAGCATTTCTGTGTTGAAGTTTATCTATTTATTATCAATTAATGAGTACAGACAGTAATTAATTTCCTGATTTCCACATACAGCAGAAATAACTATAAGCTCTAAACTTATAAATTGTTTGAGAGGGGCTATATTTTAAGTACTTTTGATCTTATTTTTCCAAGAAAAGAATTTAAAATACTAAATTTATAATTTCTTTACATAAAACATACAAATTAGACACAATTCAGTAATGGCAGTACTTTTAGCCTGTTTCAGTGAGTTAAAATAGGTCATTTTAAAACGTCTATTGTCTAAGTTTTTACTATTCATTATTAAACTGGACTTTTAAAAAATACCCTACATATATTTTGAATTAGGTTCAGAGTTGGGTCTTAAAAAAATGAAAACTACTTATAATTTCTCTCCAATTTATTAATGATTAATCAGCGACAAAAAATATTATTACTTATTGTGTCCACTTTAGGTGTAGCAAAAGCTGTTGGTTTAAATGCCATAGCCAAAGATTTACAAAATGATTCAAAACTGTTTTTGCCATCTTCTATCAACTCAAATTTTATTTCTTATCCCTTTTATGCCCAAGCAAGGGGACCTTGCGAACAACTGGGACAAAATCATAAGAAAGTACATGGTTTCTTGACACACAATTTTCATATTGGGATTTGTCTTCAAGGAGATCAATTTTATTATTACAGACACTCAAAATCCAATCCTAAACAAGTAATGTTGCTCAAAGCAACTACTGTGAGGGGGGGAAAAGTCTTTAAGGCGAAAAAAGGTAGAGTTACCTACTTTGTTGGAATAAATGCAGATGGTTACTATTCATCAGTCATGCAAGCCAATCACGAGATCGTAGTTGAGCCAGAAGTAAAATCTGACAAATTCAACCTGAAGTTACACAGGTACTACATATATTAGAAATTTAAACTGAACAAACTCTCCAATCAAACATTTTTGTAATACTTGATACTTTTATAAAACAAACCACATTACTTTAGAGCTTTTAAATAAAATTCTGAGATAGAACAAAAAGATGCAATTCTTTACAGTTCCTCTTGTTTATAAGATTTTTCAGGTATAAATACTTAAGAAAAACTGCTTTTTTACCGTCAAAATTAAAAAAATTGTTGAAATCTATATAAATTAGTGGTTTCGGCATCCCATACTAGGCAAGTAGAGCTTAGAATAAGGCAGTAAAAATTGTAGCCTATGGTCATTTGAGAATTTATTTACTTAAATGTTGTTGACCGTGGGGGATGCTCTCGGTTAGAGAGCATATCCAACCAGGGTGTTGACTTCTCTAATTCAAATGCTCTAGAATTCCGAAGTTTCAACACATAGGCTCAATTCCCGAAATAAATCACTGACTGATACAAACAAGGAGATTTTTAATGAACAAAGGTGAATTGGTAGATCGAATTGCTCAGAGAGCTACCGTAACTAAGAAACAAGCAGATGCAGTCCTTAGTGCTGCAATTGAGACTATTATGGAAGCCGTATCTGAAGGTAATAAAGTCACTTTAGTAGGGTTTGGTTCTTTTGAACCTCGCGATCGCAAGGAAAGAGAAGGACGTAACCCCAAGACAGGAGAAAAAATGTCTATTCCTGCTACGACAGTACCCGCTTTTTCCCCTGGAAAATTATTTAAAGAAAAAGTAGCTCCTAAATAATCTTAATAATATTTAACTGTATTTTGGGTAGACCCCAGCACGGAGGAAATTTAATTTGGGCAGCCAATATTGCAGGCTGTCCTACCTTTTCTGTACTGGATTTCTCTGCTAGTATCAATCCTTATGGCATATCTCATAAGGTATTGAACGCTATTACAGAGGGGATTTCCCAACTGAAACATTATCCCAGTCCAGACTATGCAGATTTGAGGGCTTGTCTAGGCGAATATCACGGTTTGAGTCCCGATTATATTTTGCCTGGAAATGGTTCCGCAGAATTGTTAACCTGGGCTGCAAGAGATTTAGCCCAAAAGGATGCAACTTATTTAGTTACACCTGCTTTTGGGGATTATTATCGAGCTTTGATGGCTTTTAAGGCAAATATAGTTCGGTTGGCTTCTGTTCTCCCCTTGGAAGATTTAGGTTCTATTTTAGGGAATCTTCTTACTTCTGATCGGGGTCTATTGTTAAACAATCCCCACAATCCCACGGGAAAACTCTGGGATAGACAAGAAGTTGTGGATTGCCTGCATAAGTTTGCTTTGGTGGTTGTAGATGAAGCTTTCATGGACTTTCTTCCTGAAGCAAGGCAACAAAGCTTGATTAATTTGATTGCAGATTATCCCAACTTAATCATTTTACGCTCTCTAACAAAATTTTATAGCCTACCTGGATTACGCATTGGTTATGCGATCGCCCATCCTGATAGATTACAACGGTGGCAAAAATATCGCGATCCTTGGTCTGTTAATAGTTTAGCCGTAGTGGCTGCGATCGCAGCAGTTCAAGACAAAGAATTTCAAAAATTTACTTGGAATTGGTTAACACCAGCCAGAAATAATTTAACTGAAGGGTTAGGGAATATTCCTGAATTTGAACCTTTACCTAGTGCTGCTAATTTTTTACTAGTAAAAAGTTCTGTTTCTGTGACCAATTTGCAATTACAATTGCTCAAAAAACACCAGATTTTAATTCGAGATTGTTTGAGTTTTGCAGAACTAGGAGATAATTATTTTAGGATTGCTGTTCGGACTCCTGAAGAAAATAATTATTTGTTAACTTCTTTAGAAGATGTAATAAAAGAGATTAGTAGTTAATAGTTCATGGTTCATGGTTCATAGTTCATAGCTAATACTTATTAAATGACCAATGACTAATGACCAATGACAAACGACAAACGACAAATGATCGATGGAATATGATTTAGTAATAATTGGTAGTAGTAGAGCAGCAATTCAAGCTGCGGAAAAAGCAACATTATTGGGGGCAAGAGTAGCTTTAGTTACCCAAACTACCGAAAATTATATTGAAAATAATTATTTTTTTCTCAAGGAAGCAACTAACCTAATCAATCAAGTTAAATATAATCCTTGGCTTTTCCCAACAAGTTTAAATAATAATCTAGAAATCAATTTCGATTTAGTAAATAGAATTAATAATAGCCATATCTCAACAGTAGAAAATTCTCTCTATAAATTAGCCATATTCGGAGTAGATGTTATTTGGGGAAAAGGAGAATTTTGTCGCCAGCCTAAACAAGCTTTTATTATTGGTTCCAGAAAACTGCGATCGCGTAATTATTTAATTGCTCTAAATTCTAGTATTAAAATCGATTATATCCCAGAAGATGAGCTTTTAACTTATTATATTAATGATCTGTGGCAGGAAAAAAATCTAACATTTTTAGGAACAAGATTAGCGATAGTAGGAAACTCTGCTGTTAGTTTAGAATTAGCACAAGTATTAAGACGAATAGGCAAAAAAGTAACTTTAATAATTAGTTTATCAAGAATTTTACCCGAAGAAGAATTAGCAGCAGCAATGCTAATTCAAGCCCAGCTAGAAGCTGAGGGAATAGATATTATTACTAATTCTTCTGTAAGTCAAATTAAAAAAATTGAAGGGGAAACTTGGTTACAAGCAGGAAATAAAGCCTTAATTGTCGATAGCGTTATTTATCCTGAAAATATCTACTGTGATTTTACAGAATTAAATTTATTGGGAATTAGAGACGTTGAATTTAGTCCCAAAGGCATTACTGTTAACAAGAAACTACAAACTGGTAATAAAAACATTTATGCTTGTGGACAAAGTACTGGTGTTTTTTCTTCTGTCATTATTGAACAACAAATTAATATTATCCTCAAAAATATTTTACTATTACCTTGTTTTTCCACAGATTATACTCTACTCCCTAGAATAGTTTCGACGAATCCCAGTTTAGCTAGTATTGGCATGATTGAAACTGAGGCAAAAAAAAATCATGGCGATAAAATCTATATTGTTAGAGAATATTTTAAAAACATTATTCAATCTCAAATATCAGGACAAACTACAGGATGGTGTCAATTTATTATTAACTCTCAAGGAAAAATTTTAGGTTGTACAATAGTAGGCGATCGCGCACAAGAATTAATTTCTACTATTGCCGTAATAATGCACCATAAACTTAAACTAAGTAACCATCCTATTCAAGGTTTACTTAAAACAGAAATTATTACTATTGAATCTAGTCTATCAGCCATTCTACAAAAGACAGTTATATCTTTTCAGAAACAAAAATTACAAAGGCAAAAAAATAAATTAAATTGGTTAAAAACTTGGTTAAAAATCAAGAGAAAATTCAGTAAATTATAATCGAATACTTGATTTAACGTCAGTTCTACAAAGCTAACTGTCTAAGAAAAGTACGCCGAGAACCCTGAAATTGCTTTGCCCAATTCATAAAGCCATTATTTTTGAGAATTCACCTAATCTTAAGACGAATTGGGATTTTTGTAGCAGTTCTTACTCAGGTAGTAGGTAATAGGTACTATTAATAACAAAGGGTTTGAAGACTATTATCCACTAACTAATCCACCTAATTAGAATACTTCTCAAACAACCTCTCTATCGACTTATTTTATGGAAAGTAATCGGGCTAATAGTTGGATCGACAGTTTTTTCTAGCAGTGTTCGATTCTGATGATCAAAACTAAAGCTAGTATCCACGCTAACCTCCTTCTTGTCCTTAAAACAGGTTAGTGTAAACTCAGGAACTTTGAGTACATCTTCTTCGATAGAACCTTCACCACGAAGAATACCTTGATTGATTTTACAGAAGCTAAAGAATGAGTCTGCTCCCAGTATGATAAATGAACCATCTGGAGTGCGGGTAATTTGTCTTTGTGTTAAGCTCCCATCCCCAGTATCAACACCTTCCCATAAACCAATGAATTGACTTACTTTAGGGCTTCCCTCTTGATTTGTACAGGCAATTGAGGAAAACATAATCGTAAGTATCAAAAAGATTAATACAATTACAGATTTACTTCTCATGATAATGATTTTTCCAAGCATCATCTTGATACTCAAATTAATTAACAATCGAGAAGAACTAGAGATTGAATGAAATATGTTCCTGATGCTAAAGCATATTCGAGGTTTTAGCAGAAAGTAAATCAACTGTCATATGTATGACATGGATATGTCATATGAAAAAGCCAAAATAGAGAAAAACTAATTCAGGAAAAGCAAGATGTCAAAAATTTCTGTAATTAAAAAAATGGTCACAAGTTTAATGGGGACAACTATTGCTATGAGTTTGATGGGTTTACCAGTAGCAGCGAATCAAGCAGGCTTAGTTAATGAACTTAGCAACTGGAATCAGAATTATGAGAATTTTGATTTTAGAGAAAGGCGGAACAGGAGTGAAATAGGAAACAACATTAAAAATATTGTGGGTATAACGGGTTTGGGAATAGGCACAGGTGTTATTGCTTGGCATCTAGTACGAGCTAACAAAACTTCTTTAGATAAGTCTCTGGGTGAAACCAACAACAAAAATAGATCTTTACTAAATCAAGTCAATCCCAAATTAAGGAAAGAATTACTCAGGCTAGTTAGTAACTCACAAACAGTCAATCGTCTCTTATCTGGAACTTTAGCAAGGCATCCTAATCGTTCTGCCAATTGGTTAGCGGAAAAAGTTATTTATGACTTAAAACGAGATCGTGGATAATAATTTTGAAATAATGGGTTGAGAGTGGACAAGGGAGAAAATTTAATGACACTAATTCCTCAAATCAATCTTGACAAAGTACTAATCCTAAAGAGTATGGAAAGTTTTAGTGTTTAGTTACTGATACGCCTTAATTATCCTAGATAGTTCCTCAACCACTAATTCTATCTGGGGTTGAGTAATACCTGCGTACATGGGAAGAGATAAAATACTCTCACATAGGGTTTCTCCTACAGGAAAATCACCTACTTGATAACCCAAATATTTATAAGCTGGTTGCAAATGACAAGGAATTGGATAATGTATTCCAGTTTGAATGCCTTTTTCTGCCATTTGTTGCTGAATTTGCTCTCTTTTATCAGCTAGATGGGAATTGAGGCGCAGAATGTAGAGATGATAAACATGACCCGTACCAGTAAGATTAGTTATGGGAAAAATATCTTCTTCTTTTAGAGGTTGTAGAAGTAAATCGTAATATTGTGCTGCTTGGTTACGCTGCTGATTCCAAGCGGGTAAATGGGGTAATTTAACATTTAGAATTGCTGCTTGTATGGTGTCTAAACGACTGTTTGTCCCCAATTCTGTATGAAAGTATTTCTTGGGTGCACCATAGTTCCGCAGACTAACCATCTTTTGAGCGACAGATTCGTCATTGGTGGTTACAATACCGCCATTCCCAAAGGCACCTAAGTTTTTACTGGGATAGAAACTAAAACCCGCAGCTTTTCCCACGCTACCAGCAATATAACCTTCTCTTGTTCCTAAATGAGCTTGAGCAGAATCTTCAAAAATTATTAAGTTATGGGTTTGAGCGAAGTCAAGCAATTGACTGGGGGATACCATTTGTCCATAGAGATGAACTGGTACTATGGCTTTGGTTTTGGGGGTAATCAGTTTGGTAGCTGCTACTAAATCGATTAAAGCGGTGTCGCGATCGCATTCTGCTAAGATGGGTGTTGCTCCTGCTTGAATGACACCAATTACTGAAGCGATAAAGGTGTTGGTAGGGACGATAACTTCATCTCCTGGCTTAATACCACAAGCTTTTAAGCCAAGAGCGATCGCATCTGTGCCAGAGGCTACTCCTATGGCATACTTGACTCCAGAGGCTTGGGCAAACGCAGTTTCAAATTCCGATAATGCTTGACCTAGAATAAAGTCCCCTCTATTTACGACTTGGGCGATCGCTGTATCGATTTCAGTTTTAATAGGTTGATGTTGTAACTTGAGATCGACAAAGGGGACTTTTACGGGATTGGTAGTCATAAATCGGAAGTGTTAATTTTATCTATTGATTTTGTAGCAGAAAATGGTGCTCATTGATATCATCATTGGTACTTAACTAGTTAGTGGTTAATTACTAATAACTGATAACTGATTGACGCCAGTGTTAAATGTTAAATGACTATTTATGGTTCATATTAAATCTGTTGAACTTAATCACTTCAAATCTTTTGGCGGTTCGGCTAAAATTCCC
>JASJDF010000073.1 GCA_030065715.1 Xenococcaceae cyanobacterium MO_188.B19
CCTTGTTTTATTTGCTCCTATTTTTTTTAATAGCATTTTCAGGCTTCTATTTCTAAAATTTCTTCAAATCGCCGTTTTAGTTGGTCAAATTCAGAGGTTTCTGCGCCTTTTCTCTCGGCAAAATCAGCTAAAACATATGCCAAACCGCTTCAGGCTTTTTACGATACAGTAATCAAAGAAAGTCTCGAAAAAGCACGAGAACAAGGCGCAGAAACCTCTGAATTTGACCAACTAAAACGGCGATTTGAAGAAATTTTAGAAATAGAAGCCTGAAAATGCTATTAAAAAAAATAGGAGCAAATAAAACAAGGTTAGTCAGATTGAGATTGAGTGGATTAAAGCTAATCTGTTAAGTAATTCAGAATTGTCTCAGTTGGCAGTGATTGAAACTACAAAACTTAACTAATACAGAATTAATTGAATTTAATTGCTACTTGGTGGAATCTACTTTGGTTTGGGAAAATGATTGATTTTGGAGAGCATTTTACTGGGTCCGAGGTCGTTTAACTCATAACCATGAGGATAGCTTCTTAATTTACTGTCAGTATAAAAATCAGGCTGTTTTCTTGGTAAAAGCCATTTGGAGATATAACCACGCAACTTAAGACTATTCTCTACTAAGTTGCGTACAAAAGCCGAAGGATTCGAGTAACCAAAAGCAGTAAGCGTTAGCTCGTCAAACATTCCCTGAACACATGGTTTAAGCAGGGGACGAATCAAGGCGGGAAACCAACACAGAAATAAATTGATAGTTGATTCTCCAACACGACGATTGCTATCAGAATAAATGAAGTTTTGCTGTTCGTAATCCTGATTATATTGGTCAAATTCCTCATAGGTAGAGGGAATGTTATGAATGTGCATCTTTTGACCAATTGCCTGCCAAAAATAAAATATGGCTAGCTTTTCGGTTTGACAAAATAAACGCCAGCCAAAACGCTTGTTCCAGCGAATTGGCTCGTAGATAAACGTAGAAAGAACGTAGAGAAAATCTTCATTATCAATCGGGTAATGCCCATGAATTGCATTCATCCTACGAATAGACTCTTGACCTCGTTCGCTGTCGTAGCCCCATTTGAGAATTTCAGCCACCAGTAAGCCCGTATCATCATAGCGTTTTTGGGTATGATGATGAAATTCACCAGTTCGGTCAAGCAGTTGGGAAATGCTAGGGACGCAATAAGTTTTGAGCATGGCTAGTTCTAAAGAACGGGTGATATCCCAAGGAAATTCATAACCAGCTAATAAATGGCAAATTTGGCAATGGTCGGTAACTGGGTCTAGTTGTTGAATCTGCTGTTGACGAGCATAACGTAGGTCAAGCCAGGACATAGGACGATTCTTAGCTTAAGAATTAGTATCAACATTATGATAGTGAAAAGTGAGCTAAATAACTGATGCTTGCCTTAAGTCAACCTAAACAGCCTTTTGGTAAAAGGATTTTCTTTAACCAAAGTACATCTGCTCAAAATCAGCTCTCCGCCAAGGCTCATCTATCGATAATATTAAACTCAACTATTTCAATTAAAGATAAGCCAGGCACGTTACTAATGCCCATAGACAACAGAAAATATCCTGACAATTGGAAAGAGATAGCACTATCAGTTAAAGAGTCAGCGAATTGGCGTTGCTCTTGTTGTGGTAAGCCATGTTACAAACCAGGGGAAATACCAGAACATTTAACTCGTTCGGAGTGGACCGCGAATATACTCCAAGTTCATCACCGTAATCATGACCCATCCTGGAATGAATCTGAAAATTTACAATGTGGGTGCGGAAGATGGGTTTAACTTAATTTCGATACAATTATGCAAATTAAATTTACATTTATACTACTCAATTAAGGCTTGAGGGAAACAAGTAAGGGCAAGTCAAGCTGAATTTTGGTGTCAACTAATTGATTCCCCACTGCTAACCGCTCACCAGTCACCCAAACTTGTTGAGGTTGAAACTTATAAATTCTTCGGGGTGAATTGTTTTGATAGTCGTCTACGGTTCTCTTAGATGGTTTTTTGGCTCGATTTTGCAGTAATTTGAGGATTTTTTCTAGGCAATCCCGTTCTAACTCAGAGCCAACCCCAGAAAAATATACACCTTCTCCTGTACCTTCCGAGACACTCGAATCAAAGATCGTAATCGCTGCTCTGCCCTGGTTATCATACAAGTTCTGTGAATGCTTGGCAACTACAGCCGAAGACCAGTAAAGACGTAATTCCTCATCATAAGCAAAGAATACTGGCGATACCCAAGGATAAACATCATGAGAACAAGTAGATATAGTGCAATAAAGGTTATTGGTAATGATGCTCCTTGCTCGTGCTAAAATTTCGGGATTTTTGGCATCTATGGTATTAACCCATCTGTTGTTAACGTTTGCCGACTCCATAATCACTAATCCTCCACATCTTTTAACACCTAATCCAACACCATGCAATAATATCAGCCTTACTTGTGCCAGTCCTTGCAGCTAAAATCAATAATGGCTCTTGATAGGTTTGGTGGGAGTTAAATCAAAAGACACTCCAGCAATGATAGCAAAAAGGTTTTACTGTTTCCTATTCATCTCTCATTTTTAGCCTAGACTTAGAGAAGAATAGAGAGGTTTTTCGTTTTAAAAACGGTTTAATTAACAATTAATTTTTTAGGGCTTGACTAGGAGAAATAGTACAGAAACTTTGGCAAAAGTTCGACATTGTCTGATTAGTCCAAAGCTGATAACGAGTTAATAACAATTCCACTTTCATTACTACCTCTGGGGCAAATAAGGGGAGTTCCAGCCATTCATCTGCTCCCGAGCGTCTTACATCCTCTAGTGATTCTAATCCCATCAAAATCAATGGGCGATGATAGCCTCGGCAGCGCAATTCGCGACAGAATTCGAGATTCCCATTGTTCCCTTCTCCATCCACCAGAATTAAATCTACTTCTGGGAATAAATTAATTGCCTCGGCTTTCTTTTCCGCAAGCTGAGGGAAATAGTCAGCTTCTCTTAAAATTTTGGCGAGCTTAAGCCAACGAAAAGCTGAATCTGACACTACCAGAATATTCATTTCCATTACCTCTTGAAAACTAAAATTTACCTCTAGCATGAACTGAGAAAGTGACAATCTCGGGACAAAAAAGAAAGATGTCGTTTTTCTTCATCTGTCGTAAAATTTCGCTCTACTTCTCTATTTAACTTTACTAAAACTATACTTTACTAAAACTATAATCCAGGCAAATCACGGTTATTTAAACTTTATGGTTAAATTTTTGTAATGTACTTAAAGCCAAAAATTTATTCTAAATCACATTAAATTCAATTCTTAAAAATCTTATAAATATAAAATTAATAATTCCAATTTTTATTGGAATTATAGTCAAGTGGATAAAGCCCTTGTCTGGACTATTTATATTACTCAAGACCTCTAATACTTTCGGCGTATCCCCACAAAATATTTCTGTGAGGGCAATAAAATCTCAGCCCCAATTTTCGCCAATATCTTCTCAACAACTTGGGAGTTATTTTAAAAAGTATATTGTCCCTTTAACTCATCTGACTCAACAGGATTAACACTACAGCAACAACTTTTTACAGGCGACAAACAACAAGCCTAATAGAATATCCTCACTCTCTTCATTTTAAATAGAAAAACTAAACTGTTAACCCTTACCATAGCATCCATTTAAGATTATTTACTTGGGCAACAAAACCTAAGCTGTGATAAAAATCTGCCACAGAAGGACTAGCTAATAAAATAAGCTCCTTGAGTCCTTCTTTTCGGAGTTTGGTAACTATATAGCTAATCAATTTTTTACCCAAACCTCGATTTTGAAAATCGGGATGAATTACCGTATCCAAAAGAGTCCCATGAAACACACCATCAGATACAACTCTAGCAAATCCAATTAACCGAGGGGAAATGTTACTTATTTCCCAGATAGCAACTACTAAAAAACTCTGATTCAGGGCTTTTTGAACTTTGTCTAATGGACGACGATTCCAACCTACTGCTTCACAAAGTGATTCTAATTCATGAGGATTAATTTGCCGATTGCTACTCAAGAAGAATTTTTCTCCCCTATTCTTAGAAACAATATTCGTCTCATAATTATCTATCTCTGACTGGTAATGGCATAATCTCCCTGGGTTACTTTGAATTTGTTGCTGACGAGAAACAATATGTTGTTGTAATTGATTGTGTTTTTGTAATAATTTTTCGAGTTGCGGTAATATTTCTAGTCTGTCTGGCTCAATTTCTAGCACCATGTAATAAACGATGATCGCAGCTTGATTTTGATGTTTTTGAGCGAGATTATTGCCGATTTGCCATAATAATTCCCCACAGTCTCTTAAGCGTTCATAGGTAGCATCTCCCTCTGGATATCTGATAACTTGACGATAATATTGAATAGACTCAGCTAAATTACCTCGCTCTGTTAAAGCAATACCTAATTTTTTGTAAATTAATGCTGCATTACCATCTAGTTCAATAGCATTGAAATAAGCTGCAATCGCTTCATCCCATTGTTGCAGTTGGCTCAATACATTCCCTAAGTTATGATAAGACCAAAAAAAGTTCGGGTCGATTTGAATCGCGCGACGATACATCAGTGCAGCTTCATCCCATTGTTGTAGTTGGCTCAATACATCCCCTAAGTTATGATAAGACCAAAAAAAGTTTGGGTCGATTTGAATCGCGCGACGATACATCAGTGCAGCTTCATCCCATCGTTCTAGTTGGCTCAATACATCCCCTGAGTTATGATAAGACCAAAAAAAACTCGGATTAAGTGCAATAACACTGTAGTAAGCTGCGATCGCTTCTGACCATCTTTTTTGCTGCACGTATAAATTTGCAGCATCATAAACCTCTAACCAGTTGCAATTAGAGGAGATCGGTGTTGCGATTTCTGGTTTAATCTCTTGCTGCGGAATTATGGTTAGTTCGCCTTGATTCACTGTTAGTTAGAATTACTTAGTTTCTGGCTGCTCGTTCCTGATTTTCAACTGCTTGACACACCTCATAATTCAGGGTGATCAATATTTTTACTTAAGTAATTATACCAGAGGCGAAATCACAGAAGCATTAACTGCTTAAGAAGTTGAGGAGAATGATTTTGTTGAGGATATTGTTGAGGAATTAGAACCAGGAATTGATGCACTAGCAGTAGAAGTTGCAGACCTACTACACCTGATTCAAATAGTACAAATAAAAATCAGTTACTAAACACAGAAAATCATTCTGAAAAGTTAGGGGCAGATTTAGGACAAGGTATAGCAGAGGTTAAAATTATTGCTGTGACTGAAACAGAGGCTGATTTAACCCCTGATAATTCCTCTGCTACACCTCTTAATTGGGGTAGTTATCCTTATCAAAGTCGCCATGTTTATACTCTTCAGAATCGAGCTAATAAGGTTAAAGATAGAATTTTTGGCTGTGGCACTAATAATAAATTAATCAGTCTTTATAGCAAAAGAAAATAGTTAAGATAAGAAAAACTAGGCTCAAGACAGCACTAATATAGCCCAAGGTTTGAATAGAAATATTGAGCAAGGCTGCCAGCACTGAGACTGGATCGAGATCATAGTGAATTACCGCTACTGCGTTGTAAGAAACCAAAGCCAAAAATAGACAACCTACAATTAAGCAACATATACCAAGAATTTTCTTCATGGGAGAAATGAGCAATTACCTATGGGTTGGTGAATACATCCAGTCCAAAATGCTATCTAGTTGCTCAAGAGTAATTAATCCATATTGCCAAAGAATTATAGGAAATTGTGACCAATCTTGTTTGTGATGACGTAAAGCCAGTTTAATCGAACTGCTGGGAATTCCTAATTCCTGTTTTAAGAACTTAATTAATTTTTTAGGGATTTGCTTGACTTTTTGTGAAGACATAATGATGCTAAAGGTTAAGATATAAGCTAGGACACAGGAGAAACTTTTAATAAAAAAATCAAATTAAATTAACAAAAATAATTTAAGTTATAAACATAGGAATACGTCAAACATTAAATAAGAATCGAGAAGAAGTGGGGAACTTAGTGGAAAAGAACGAATCTTGGATGAAGGAAAAAAAAGGAAAAGATTATTTGAGCAAAGGATATGGCAGGAGTTATAGATTATATCGAACTGGTGCAGAATTAATCGAATTTAATTGTTACTTGAGAAATAAATAATCTTGTATAGTAAAAATGAATCAACAAGCTTTTTTAAAAAGTGTAAATCCATTAATTCCAGGGGGAAATAATCTAGAGAAAACAGTTGTCTTCTACGAAGAAGAGAAGCTAGGGTTTAAACGCATTCATCAAGAAGGTGATCCTATTTATATGGCAATCGTAGAAAGGGACTCAGTTCGCCTATTTTTAATAAAAAATGGCGATAAACATTTAGCAGAAGGAACTAACTTGCGAATCAACGTGGCTCAAATAGAGCAACTCTACGCTGAATTTGAGGCAAAAGACACAGAAACAATTCATGCTAATGGGAAATTGGAAACTAAGCCTTGGGGAATGAAAGAATTTACTATTCTCGACCCTGCGGGAGTTTGTCTAACTTTTTGTGAACCAGTTATTTGATTAGATTATTTGAAGATGGCAATTATCTCATTGCTAAACTCATCTTCCGACTTGGCGGTTTAAAAGCGAGATCAATCTCTTTAATATCTTCCTCTGTTAAATCAATATCTAAAGCCGTGAAATTTTCCCTAATATGTTGAGGATTAGTAGCTTTCGGAATGGAAATTACATTATCTTGATGCAGTAGCCAGCTCAAAGCGATTTGAGTTGGAGTAGCATTGTGTTTTACTGCTATGTTTTTCAACCTGGAATCATTAACAAAGGCTCTTTGTTCTACGGGAGAATAAGCCATAATCGGAATACTTCGTTTTTGACACCAAGGTAATAAATCCCATTCAATACCGCGATGAATTAAGTTATAAAGCACTTGATTAGTAGCTATTTCTTTTCCGCCAGCTAAAGATTCTGCTTCTTCCATATCATCAGTATCAAAATTGCTCACACCGTAATCTAAGATTTTTCCTGCTTGTTTGAGATGCTGTAATCCTTCTAGAGTTTCCGCTAAAGGGATTGAACCACGCCAATGTAGTAAATATAAGTCTAGATAATCAGTTTTCAGTCTTGATAAAGAACGCTCACAAGCGTTAATTACTCCTTGATAACTAGCATTGTAGGGATAAAACTTACTAACCAAATATACTTCTTGTCTGCGACCGCCAATAGCTTCACTTACTACTCTCTCTGCACCCCCTTCCCCATACATTTCGGCAGTATCGATCAATGTCATGCCTAAATCTATGCCTAGCTTAAGAGCATCGATTTCTGCTGTTTTTTGACTGGCTTTTTCTCCCATACGCCATGTACCCTGTCCTAGTATGGGAATTTCTTTTCCTGATGAGAGTTTTACTGTTTTCATGGCAAAAAATTCTTAGAAATAGCAAAAAACGAACAAATCAAGCACAATAGTGGGCTGAATAAAGATTATGCTTATTTGAAATTGAAACAGAGTAGAAATCAAAAATCAATTAGTAGAATTTTTAAAAGGTAGAGACTATAAGAGGTGGAATAAGTTAACTACACTAGCATTGTCAAAAGTAAGTGAGAGGTTCGCTCGTTCCTCCTGTGCACCGAAAAACAAATAACTCATCAATTTTTCTTGGCATTTATTAGTGCGGACAACCCTATATAAACACTAATAGAGTTAATTTACTATTGGAATGAACAAAAATGTATTTCCCAAAATCGGGATCTTTTTATTTTTATTGTTTCTCCTTGGAAGTTGTCAGCCAAGTGTTGATGTAAGCTGGCGTATGTTGGGATGGAGATGTAAAACAGGTGTTGGATATCGAGGATTAAGCTTTTACTGTCGATAGCCTGAATCAATCAAGGAACCAAACATATTACTATCATAAAATTGAGGTTTCAGTCTTAATCTTTAGGGTTCTTGTTTCTTTTCCGATTGATTTAACCGTTTCTGTTCATCGAACTCAGCCATAGCACCTTCATAAGACTTCTGTAAATCTTCCATTGCCTTATCCAGTCCCCCTTTGATTTTTGCCCATCCTTCATCTTTGGAAGATGTCAACTTTTCTAGTCTTTTCTCCGCAACCTCTCTCTTTTGCTTTAATATTTCGAGCTGTTGATTTAATTCACTCTTGGCTGATTCTGTAGCACTTTCGGCTAATGGTCTGAGTTCATCTAGTTGGCTATTAAACTCATCAAGTTGGGTTTGTATTTCCTTTCGATATTTCTGCTTCTGCTCCTGTGTATAATTAGTGGCTGTTTCAAGAGCTTCCTTAGCTTCTCGCCTAACGTCTTCAGCAGATGTCTCGGTTGGCTCTTGCACCGACTGATTTTGATTGGTACAGGCTGCTGAAAACAGCAAAACTGGTAGGAAGATTAGCAATGTAATTTTCTTCATGTCATTTAGACTCTCTTCGTCAATTTTTAGCTGGTAAATGGCAAAATTCTGGTAGGTAATAAGTAGGTGAATGTAATTCAATATACAATGAAAAGGTGAGACTATGGATAAGAGATGTCAGTTCACTACGTATTAAACTTAATCGGCAAAAAGAATAAAAAGTTAACGGGGAAATCAGATTCAGGTATAGTAAAAGCTCCTACTTTGAGGTTGAAACTCTGGCTTACTGACGGGCGAGAGTATTGTGAATATAATTCTGGTAACAATAATTCCTAGACTTCAGAAAAGAATAGAGAGGTTTTCCGTTTTTAAAACGGTTTACTTACTGTTTTGTGTAACCAAATTAATTGGATTATAAAATACTGGTGCAGCTAAACCATATAATTAAATAATAACTTTTGGTGAACCAGCTTGTGCTTTAAGTTTGGGTAAAATAAAGAATCTAAAAGTTAAGAATTACAACAAAAACTCTCAATTTAAATTGAGTGCTAAATAATAGATTTAATCTTCTGCTTGAAAATAAATAAGCCTGTAAATCTTGGCATTAAGATAAACAAATAGATTTCTTTTTTTCAAGTAGTTATCCTTAAGTTATTGGGCTAATTTTTAAGTTATAATTCATTAGTTACTTGCTAGTCATTACTTCATAATAGTTAAATTAGCCAACCCAATAAATTGGAATATTACTGATACTATCTTGTAATGATTGTTCTACTACTAACAATAAATTGCTGCTAAAAAATCATGTTCGATAATGTTTGCCGTTTTTTAGCTGAAAATTATGCCAGTGATTTTGCCGAGTGGATTTTTGGAGAGCCAAAAGGTTTAACTGTGCTGACTCCTACAGAACTTTCTCTAGAACCCATCAGAGCCGATTCGCTCATTATGCTCCAGTCTGAAGACGTAGTTTTACATTTGGAATTTCAAACTATTCCCCGTGATGAAATACCTTTTAGAATGGCAGATTATCGTCTACGGGTGCATCGTAAATATCCCAATAAGGATATGCGACAAGTAGTAATCTATCTTAAAAAGACTAGCTCTGACTTAGTCGTGCGATTCGTTTCTCAAAAACCTCATTATGGGGGGGACTGAGAGCTTTAGTTGAGTAACCCAATATGGGTAGAGTTCGCACTTTGATCCTCAACTAATGATAACTGATACACCATCGAGGTGAGATATGTAATATTGTCAAGACCTCGCCTTCTTGTGCAGAAGGAAAAGCCTAGAGCGTCCCCATTCGTGAGAATGGTGAGAAGTTTCCCTAGTATCTGGGATGACCACCCAGATACTAAAGCGGGACTAAAAGCAGAAAAGCGCGGATTGCTGAATACGCCTAACTGTGAGCATGAGTCTCATAACCGACCTGGACTGAGATTACATCAAGGAAGAGGAAATCGTGGGGTAGAAAAGCGAATCATCTACATTAACCGTCTCAATCAGAAAGTAAGGGACATAAGCTAGTGGGTAATGCCACACCTTGCAACCCGAAACAACGGGAAGAACATTAAGGGGTATGGAATTGACTATTTCTCATACTGCACAACCTGCTCAATAGGCGGAGAGATGAACCCTAAAGGACTCGAATCAACTGGATATGCCTTCATATTTAGCAATGGTGTCTCGGAACGAAGTAACACAATTTCATCCCCAGAATAACTGGTAGGTATTAGTCAACACCGTAAGTTGGGATTGTGAAAGATGGGATAAAAAGCTAACGCCTAACCTGAAACGACAGGTAATGCCAGAAAAAGGACGGGTTAATACCCAGGATACGCTGACGTATCTCGCAATATATCAATGTGTAAAGCGACAAGTAGTAGCGAATATGCCTAAGTCAGATTCAAACTCTAAATCGAATACTGAGGGATGGAATACAATCAATTGGCGCAAAGCCGAAAGATATGTATTTAAACTGCAAAAGAAGATTTACGCAGCCTCTCTTCATGGAGATGTAAAAAATACTCGAAAACTCCAAAGAACATTGATGAGGTCTTGGTCAAATAAGGTCTTAGCGGTTCGTAAGGTAACTCAGGATAACAGGGGTAAAAAGACAGCAGGAGTGGATGGGGTAAAATCCCTATCCCCAGAAGCCCGTCTCACCCTTGTAGGCAATCTTAAAATTACAGGTCATAGTCAACCTACTCGTAGAGTTTGGATACCCAAACCTGGAAAAGAAGAAAAAAGACCACTAGGAATACCGACGATACACGACCGCGCCCTACAAACGGTAATAAAAAACGCATTAGAACCCGAATGGGAGGCAAAATTCGAGCCAAACAGCTACGGTTTTCGACCAGGGCGTTCCTGCCATGATGCTATCAAACAAATCAAAAACAGTATCCAAAGAAAATCAAAATTTGTCTTAGATGCTGACATTACCAAATGTTTTGATAAAATCAACCACTTAGCCTTACTCCAAAAATTAGGAATGACAGGAAAAATCAGGCAACAATTAAAAGCCTGGTTAAAGTCAGGAGTCATAGACCAAAAGGTATTTACTGCCACATCTAAGGGGACTCCGCAAGGTGGCGTGAGTGCGCTGCGAAGCGTACTTTGGTAATGCTCAAGGAGAGTAAAAACTACCAAGAGATAGTACATTAGGGAATGTACTAAAGCTGACCCAGCAGGCAGGGGACAATGAGTAAGAACCTGTTTGAAGCCTGGGGAACAAGGGGCAAAATACTGGCACTCTGTTACAGTATGAGGCTTCGAGCCTGAATTTAACTATGGCTACGGAAGGAATCTTCGTCCGACGCTCCTACACCTTGGACACGCTGTTAAACAACAGAGATGGCGTGAGACATCAGGTAAGTCAATTTTGATTCGTTTGACTGAAAAGAACTTTTTACGCGGTTCAAATTGCTCTAATTATAAGGGTACAAATTATCAACTGATGTCGGGGATATTGGGTCTATATCCTTACGGAGTAAAGAAGAAGCCTACGGTTAAATATAACCACTTACCGAAGTATGAACGTAGGAAGCGCAATAGCTGGTCTGGTCACAGACTGGGTTAACTGCAACTGAAGTAGTTATTGCGTGGCAGAGCCATCATAGTAGTCCGAACCAGAAAATAGTCTGGTACATGGCGAAGGATGGCAGTCATTGTTAGAGATACAGATAGGAAGTAGAGAGGACTAAGAAGTATGTCCGATATCATCAAAACCCAACGTAGTCTCGCCATAAAAGCGAAGTTCCAGAAGGAACATCAATTTGACCATCTCTATCGGCTCATTTGTCGTCGAGATTGGATTACCGATGCCCTAGAGACAATACTCTCGAATAAAGGGTCAAAGACGGCAGGAATCGACGGGGTAACAAAGAAAGCTCTACAATCGGACACAGCAAAAGCTGAGTTCATTCGGGAGCTAGAAACGGAACTACGCTCTAAGCAATTCCGCCCAATGCCCGTTCGTCGAATTTATATTCCCAAGTCTAACGGTAAAACTCGCCCATTGGGTATTCCCACAATTAAAGACCGAGTAGTACAAATGCTTGTCAAAATGGTTTTAGAACCTATTTATGAAAGCGATTTCCTTAACTGCTCCAATGGTTTCCGACCAGGACGCAGAACGCAGGATTGTATCGCTAGATTAGATAGTTATATCAACCGACGCAATAAATACTATTGGGTCATCGAAGGGGATATCAAAGGGGCGTTCGACAGCATACACCATCAAATTCTGATGAAACTGCTGGCTCAAAGAATCGCTGATAAAAGATTCCTGAAATTAATAGAACGCTTTCTCAAAGCGGGAATTATGGAGGGTCGTTTGTTCAAGCGTACCGAAACGGGTACTCCCCAGGGCGCAATTTGTTCGCCAATCCTGGCTAACATTTATCTGCACCAGCTAGACCTCTACTGGTGGAACAAATACGGCAGCCTACACCGCAAAGAGAAGGAGCGTCGTCGAATCAAACACATGGGAAATTGCGCGTTAATTCGTTACGCCGATGATTGGCTGCTACTCACTAATGGTGGGAAAGCAGAAGCCATCAGGTTAAAAAAGGAGTTCAAAACCTTCCTCTGGGAAGAACTAAAACTCGAACTCTCTCCAGAAAAGACCCGCATCACCCATGTAAACCAAGGTTTTGACTTTTTGGGTTTTCACGTTCAAAGATACGTCAAATCGAATGACAGACCAAAAATGTTTGTCACACCAGCACCAGAAAACATCAAAAAGTTAAAGCTCAAGATTAAGGAAATGACGCGACGCAAGTGGTTTCAAGATTCACCATTACTCAAAATCTCCGCTTTGAACGCGGTACTCAGAGGGTGGATTAACTACTATCGCCATACAAACACCAAGAAGATAGCCAAAGACCTGGACTTCTGGGTCAATGAAAGGTTATTTCTTTGGTTGAATAAACGGCATAAAGTATCCAAACGAAAAGTACTAGATAGATTCAAACTCCGTGAAAACGGGAAGAGATGGAACTTTGGTGTAGTCAACGGGGATAATCACCTTTTCCTCTATAGGATGAATGATTTGCCCTTGAAGAAATACCGCTCTCGTTCGCTAGAAAATCCATATTTAGAAGGGTTTGGAACATTATCGGCAGCACAGCCAGAAATACCTCTATCTCAAACAATCTGGATGGGAAATGCTGAGAATGTCACATGGCGCGAACTCAAAGAGAAAATTAAAGCCGAGAGGGGCGCAAAATGCGAATGCTGTGGCGCATTAGGTAAACTAGATCTGCACCACATCAAACCACGCAAGAACAAAGGCAAAGCAGTTGAAGATAATCTTCAACTGCTTTGCAGAACTTGTCATGCACAAACACCCTCGTTTGGTCGGAGGTAACAATGATGGAAAGCCGTATGACGAGAAATTGTCACGTACGGTTTGGGGAGAGGTATGAAGAAACACATCAATCGCAAGATTGGAAGGTGCGCTTTGTGCCTACTCCATTAAGCCCACTACTTGCCAATGTTGCCCTTCACGGTTTAGAAACCATGTTAAATGAATATGCCGTAACAATTGATTACCGAAATTGTTATGGTCGTCAAGAAAGTCAGAAAAATAAAATCAAATCCCTGAACTTTATCAGGTATGCAGACGATTTCTTGGTATTACATAGGGATTCAACCGTTGTCCATAGATGTCGAGACTTAATCTCGGAGTGGTTAAATGGTATGGGATTGCAACTAAAACCTTCAAAAACCAGAATAACCCATACACTCAATCCAGAATTGAGTGAGGATGGACTAGCAGGTTTTGATTTTTTGGGACATCACATTCAACAATTTCCTGTTGGAAAGCACAATTGTGCAATAGAACCCCAAAACAAAAAACCATTAGGTTTTAGAACGCTCATCACACCTTCAAAGGATGCCTGTAAGAATCATCAACTCGAACTTAAAAGAGTAGTTAGAAAACACAAATACTCCCACCAAGCACGTCTCATCAACGAGCTTAACCCAATAATCAGAGGATGGACAAATTATTATCAATTCTCTGATGCACAATCGGTAGGAGAACTTACAAGGCAAGATCACCTACTGTTCGAGAAACTCAGAGCCTGGGGTCGTCATAAATGTAAAGGCAAACTTAAAAAGGCTTATGAGAAATACTGGACAAAAATCGGCAACAATAACTGGGTCTTTGCCACCAGGCAAGAGAATGCGAATCCCTTGCGGTTACTAACACATACTGAATTTGGTAGCAGTTCCACAAAGTATGTCAAAGTCAAAGGCGAAGACAGTCCGTTTAACGGCAAACTAGTTTACTGGAGTACCAGGATGGGACGTAATCCTGATATGCCCTCTCGTAAAGCTTCATTGCTCAAGAGACAAAAAGGGGTATGTCCCTGGTGTTGCCTGCACTTCCGTGAAGGCGACATTTTAGAAGAAGACCACGTATTAGCCCGCGCCCTCGGTGGCAAAGACAGATACGATAATCTTCAATTGCTCCACGGACATTGCCATGATACAAAAACCAGCAATTCTCATTTTGGCGATCGCGCTCTGGAATTGGCGATGGTGAAATAGAAAAAGCGATCACTTTCGGGCAGTATTCGATTAAATTATTAAAGATAGGTCAGTAGATTCTGTAC
>JASJDF010000074.1 GCA_030065715.1 Xenococcaceae cyanobacterium MO_188.B19
AGTCAGTCGCTTAAATTCTCTTGAAGAAAGTTTAATAGCTTGCCAATATTTCATGCTTGATTAATGAAAAGTAAAACTTTTAATCATACCACAAAATATTTTTGCAAGAGTTCTAATGCACGATTCCCATAAGTAACAGTTTGATTTTGAGAACTTACCTTGTCTTTAATGCTCATTTCGCCCAAAGCAATCTAGTTGGTTAAGCTCATTTTAGTTCGGAATTAGGACTTGAGTTCTAGCGGGAGTCAAAGCCGTGTAAAGTAGTTTTGTTGACCAGCGAAGCTGTTGCCTTCGGCGACACGACCAAGAAAGAACGACTTGACCAATCACCATAGGGAGTTTTCCGACTTAATTGTGCTAACTCTTAACCCTGATAATAAGATTGTATTTATTTTCTTCCTCAAAAATAAATTTTTTTTCTTTCAAAGCGATTAAACACCTCTGAACGGTTCGACGGGTAATAGATAAATCTTCGCCTATTTTTTCTGTATTAATTGATATTAACTCTTGATTATTCTGTTGTCTGGTCTTTATCCAAAGATAAACTAAAACCTGTGTCCTTGTTAACACATTGCATAATTTTATAAACTCCTTATGATCAAGTGGAAAGAAATTATCTTTGCCAACTTCACCAATACTCAATTCTTGTTCCAATCTTTTATCTTCGATAAATTCTTCAATGATCGAAGGATGATAATGCCTGAAATAAGTAATTTGTGCTGTAGATAAATTATTAATGGTAACACCTTGACCCCGTTTAGGAGAAACATATACTTCTTTTAATTTAGCCCCATTATGCTTTATCCCCAAAAAAGCAACTCCATAAACATCACAGTTAGTAATAGTTGTATTTTCTAAAGAAGCTTCGTTAAGATTTGATTCTCTAAAATCTAAATTAGATAGTTTTGAATTACTTAAATTGGCTTTTTTTAAAATTGCTTTTGAAAAATCTACATTTACTAATCCAGCTTTTTGTATAATAGCTTCTTCTAAGTTAGCTTCTTGAAAGTTTGATTGACTGATTAAAGCCCCTTCAAGGTTGGAATTTTTGAGATTAGCTTGTCTAAAAGTTGTACTTTGAAGAATAATATTTTTTAAATTCGCCTTTGTTAAATAAGCTGATTTGAAACTGCTTTCTTTAAAATTGGCTTTTTCCAGATTAGCCTCAAGTAAATGGGCATGGTCTAGACAAACAGAGACACCTTTGACCTCGGCTAAATTGGCAAAATTGAGATTATATCCTTGTAATTTTCCAAATTGTATTGAGGATAAATCTATTCCTGACAACTGAGGTATTATATCAAAGTTTTTCTCTCTCCAATTATTCCATGCTTTTCTTCCTTTTTTAAGTATAGCTAAATGCCTTTTGTTGTAGGTAATTGTTGTATTTTTTATTCTTATTCTATTAGTATCTATGACAGGAGCTTTTAACATCTCCAATAACTCTTCAAAACTAACGTCGAGTAAAGAAGCGATTTTAAGAAAGTGTTTGGCGTTTGGAATCTGTTGCCCTTTTTCCCAACGCGCTACAGATGATTGGGCAACTTGTGGCTGAAACAGCTTGCCGAATTGAAATTGAGTAAGATTGTTGGTATTCCTGATCCTCTTTATTAGTTTGCCTAGATGCTTAACTGATGAGGATTCAAGAAACATATCAAAATTTTTCACATTTTTTTCCTAAAAGCTTATCGATAAATTTAAATCCAGATTTCAACAATTGTTGATTCTTGTTCTGGTTGAGGCTCAATTCTTCTCCTACCTTCTGACTCGAAAATACTTCTAATATCCTCTAGATTATCTTCAACAATTAATTCATCAGTTCTGCTACTGGTAATGAATTTTAAAGCCACGAATTTATTGGGATAAGCAGGTAGATTATGATAAATAGTCCACAGTTCAATCTTTGGCTCAATAAAAGGAGAATGACGCAAATTTCGTTCGAGAAACTCCCAAGTTTCTTTTTGTTCTTGCTCGTCTGCTTCTTCGGATGCCCAAGAATCGAGTAGAGCAATAACATCCCAATTCCTAGAATAATTCTCTGAAAATATTAACTCTAAACGTTCACGGGAAAGATGTTGAAAATTACCAGATTTGTTAAATAAAGCAAATCTTTCGTCTTCTCCCTCTCCGTAATGATCAGCTTCATAATGCTCTATCAAAATTGCATCTTCACCTAATTCAATACTATGCTGTTTCAGCAAAAAATCTTTCAATTGATCGTATAAATATTCAGCAGAATTTGTAATCGAAGCTCCAGGATTATCTTTCAGTTCAGTTAAAATAATAATCTGTTTGTCTTGACCCGAAGGGGAATCCTTTAGGGGACCACGATAAAATCTTAAATCGCATTTGCTATCTGTATTGTGACCAGGCAACTTATAGATAAATTCTTCGGAGATATCGGGGTTAGGCAAATTAAGTAATTTAGATTTAATCATGACTCCTCCAGCAGGTATTTTTTAATTTTCTTCGCGCACGTCAAAATGTAATATGTTGAGATTATATTTTCTGCTCCTTTAGGCGATCGCTAGGTGCGCCAGGCTTGGGCTGACCGACAATAACGGAAATAACGGAATCTTTGAGTATAAATATTCAAGGAATCAGGCACGAAAATATCCCATAGACTTTGATTAAACAATGCTGTTAACAGGGTTTAGAGGTAGCTCGCTCCTAAGATAAAATGACTTAACATAAAAATAATTTTTTAAGCTTTATTTTAATGAGTCAATTAGCTAATATTGAAGTCCAAAATCTTAATCATTTAGGAATAATAGCAGGGATAATAGATGAAATAGGAATAGTAGAGATAATAAATGAACAGTTAGGGATTAAACCCCAAGAAAAGTTAAATAGCGGAATAATTGTTAAAAGTATAATTTTAAATGCTATGGGGTTTGTTTCCAGACCTTTGTATTTATTTCCGCAATTTTTTAATGATAAAGCGACAGAACATCTCTTCGGAGCGGGAATTTATCCAGAGGATTTTAATGACGATAAAATTGGTAGAGTTATGGATAAACTCTATAAAATAGGATTAAGTAATATCTTTCTATGATATTCAAAGGATAAAAGACCAGATTTAAAGCAATTTTTAATTAATTTGATAGCAAGTGGAGCCCTAAAGGATTCCTAAAGGATATATCCGAAGGTGTATCCTTTAGGAATCCTTCGGATAACCGCTTCGCATAAGGTTGCCTCGGCGTAAGGACGGAGCAAGCAGAGAGTAATTATGCTGGAATAAAACAAAAATGGATAATAATAGAAAGTAAAGCTAGAAAAAAATCTGATTTGAAACAGTTGGAGAAAAAGATTCTTAAAGATGCCGAAAAAGCTAATTCTTTACTTAGTTCTTTATCTAAGAAAAAATATGAAAATAGAACAGAAATAAAAACGGTCTTTGAATGCGAACAAAAAAAGCTCAAATATCATGATTTAGTCTTAAAAGATGTGACGAAAACAACAGATAAGAAAACCAAGAATACCGTTTATAAAGCTACAATCTTTTTTGAGCAAAAATCCCCAAAAATAGGCGAAGAAAAGAAAAAAGCGGGGCGTTTTATCTTAGCCACTAATGTTTTAAAGAATTTAAGTTCCTCTGAGATTCTTACGGCATATAAAGGACAACAATCTTGTGAAAGAGGATTTCGATTCCTCAAAGATCCTTTATTTTTTGCCGATTCAGTTTTTCTAAAATATCCGTCAAGAATCGAAACTATGGCTATGTTAATGGGTCTATCTTTACTCGTTTATAATATTGGACAAAGACAACTTAGAGCGAATCTAAAACAGAACAATACAGGAGTTAAAAATCAATTAGGAAAAGTAACTGATAAACCAACTCTTCGTTGGATATTTCAATGTTTTCAAGGCATTCACTTAGTTGTTTTAAATGGAGTAAAACAAATTGTCAATCTCACTGATTCTAGAGTTGAAACTCTTAATTATTTCTCCAAGTATTGCCAAAAATATTATATTTTGTCTGGCTAATTACCAGAGTTTTACCTAATATTTTAAACCTAAAAAAAGCGAAAAATAGTATTCTTTTGATTAGTCATTCTCAATAATCTTCAGTTAATGAAAATATCTTGTAATCAAAGTATTTTGTCGCTCAAAAAGCTTCTGTTTCTGGTCGCCGAGGGAAGATAAAAAGTGCATTCAAACCGATACTTTTTAACAACTACAAACTGAAGTGCGGAATGAGAACTTTAGCCAATAATCATAAGGGCGAAAATTTTAGCTGTGGTAACGAACAATTAGATCGTTATTTTAAGCTTACTGCTAGCCAAAATCTGAAAAGAAATATTGCCGTTCCTTATATAGCAATTAATCTCGAAAATTTCCAAATTATTGGTTACTATACTTTATCTATGACTAGTGTCGATTATAATCTTAAAAGGTAAAAAAATTATTTTGCTTCTGGACAAGTGGCATGGCGGTGCACGGGGATGGGAAGACTTTAGGTTAACCATTTGCTGGCTATGGGCATCCGCCAACCTGTACCAAAAGCTCGATCTGTAATCTTTAATCCTGGTGGAGCTTGTCGGCGTTTAAACTCGGCACGAGCCAGTAGTTTCATTACCGTCTTGACTACTTCAGCATCAAATCCCGATGCTACTACTTCTGCTTCTGATTGATGTTGGCACACAATGCGCTCAATAATATCATCTAGTATCTCATAAGGAGGTAAGGAATCTTGATCTTTTTGTCCTGGTTTTAACTCGGCACTAGGAGGTTTATTGATCACATTAACGGGGATAATTTCTTGTTCTCGATTCAACCAACGACAAAGATCGAATACCTTAGTTTTTGGGACATCGGCAATAACTGCTAAACCTCCATTCATATCTCCATAGAGAGTACAGTATCCTACCGCCATTTCTGACTTGTTCCCAGTTGATAATAGCAGATAACCAAACTTATTCGCGATCGCCATTAAAATATTACCCCTGATCCGTGATTGGATGTTTTCTTCAGCAACACCAAATTCTGTACCAGTAAATAAAGGCTCTAGCATATTGTCATAAGCTTTCATTGCTGTTTTTATCGGTATCTTATGACTTTTAATGTTTAGATTGTTAACTAAATCTACTGCATCAGTAATAGAATGGTCAGAACTATAGGGAGATGGCATTAATACCCCTAATACATTATCACATCCTAAGGCTTCAGACGCGATCGCAGCTACTAAAGAAGAATCAATCCCTCCACTTAAACCTAGTAAAGCCTTAGTAAAACCACATTTTCTAGCATAGTCTTTTACTCCTAATACCAGTGCCGAAAAGATTTCTTCATTTAAACCTCCCCCCTTGATCAGGGGGGATTGAGGGGGGATCGATCCCTTACTAAGGGGGGATATCAACTTATCAACTTCTACAATTACTAAATCACTATCAAAACTTTTAGCATGGGAAACTATTTCTCCCTTGCTATCATATACAACACTATTACCATCAAAAATCAAATCATCATTTGCTCCCACTTGATTGGCATATAGTATGGGTATGTTGTAGCGAGTAGCAGCATGAGATAGCATCTTTTCTCTTAGCTGATGTTTCCCCACACTATAGGGAGAAGCGGATAAGTTAACTATGATATCTATTCCTGACTCGGCTAAATCTGCAATAGGATTTATTTCATAACTGCGTTTTCCCCAAAATGTTTCATCATTCCACAAGTCTTCGCAGATAGTTACTCCTATTTTTATTTCTTTTTCTATGGTTTTTTCCTCTCTGTTTATCTTTCTCCCCTCTCCCATGTAGAGAGATTTTTCCTCTTTCTTCCCCCCGCGTCGGGGGGAAAGAGGGGGGTAGAGAGGGGTTGGGGGAGAGGTTTGTAGGTTAGGGGAAAGCTTAAAACTATTACTTTTATTTCCTGGCTGGAAGTATCTATCTTCATCAAAGACATCGTAAGTGGGTAATAAGCGTTTATGAAAGATATGTTTTACTTCTCCTGCTTCTAATAAAGCTATGGAATTGTATAAAGGTTTTTGCCCTTGAGAATGAGCATGAGGATTTTTTGTTACAGTCCCGACTAGAATAGCGATATCTTTTGGTATGTAAGATGCTATCTCTTCTAGTTGTTGTTCCATCGAGTCGATAAAACGGGGATATAGTAGCAAGTCTCTGGGAGGATATCCGCAAAGAGATAATTCAGGGGTGAGTAATAGTCTGACGTTTTGTTTGGCTGCTTCTTGTACTGCTGTAATAATTTGTTGAGCGTTATGGGTAATGTTGCCGATAGTTGGGTTGAGTTGAGCTATGGCTATTTTCATGGGTTTAAATAAATACCAAAGGCTTATCTTTAAAAGGCATAAAAGCTACTTTATCAAAAGAATAAAGAGCAGCAGGACGACCAGCACCACGACTAACTTTTACCCCTGTATCCAATAAAAATCCTAACTTTAATAACCGAGATCTAAAATTAGAATAATCTGAAAAATTTTCTCCTAATACAGTACAGTAAAGTTGATAAAGATCGTTGAGAGTAAACTTTTCTGGTAACACATCAAACGCGATCGGACTGTATTCTAACTTATTTTTTAAACGACGATAACCATATTCTAGAATTTGACTATGATCGAAGGCTAATTGGGGAACTTCTTTAACCTGATACCAAGCCAGATTTACTGAAGGTTTAGCAATTAATTCTGCTTCTTCATATCTGACTAAAGCAAAGTAACTTACTGATAAATATCTAACTCCGAAACTTTCAGGAGATTCTCTAGGATCTCTTCCTGGAGCACCAAAAGTATATAATTGTTCTAGATATAAGTTATTAACTCTAATTTTTTCGGCTAAGCTTCGATAAGCTGCGTCTTGTAAAGATTCTCCTTGGCGCACTAATGTCCCTGGAAGACTCCAGCTATTTTCATAGGGTTCTTCTTTTCTTTTTCTGAGTAAAACTAACAGACGGTTGTGTTGAGTATCAACAGAAAAAATTACGTTATCAACCCCGACTTTAAAGTCTGCCAAACTTTTTTTTTCAGTATAGAGTTGTTTTTCTGTTTTAGAATTACACTTCATAATTAAAATAATATTGCAGAGTATAAATCTTGTCGTTGAATATATTGTTCAACCCCAGGAGTGATTACAGTTTTATCATGATCTAAACGATAAGCACTAGAGGATACTCTAGGAGCGTTTAAAGTCGCAATAGTACATTTTCCCCCCATATTTCTTATTGCTTCTAAGTCCAAGTCAGTGAGACAATAACCAGGACGAGGTATCACTAAAATTTTTACTTGTTCTAATAATTCCTCAATACGATACCATTTTGCTATTTGCTTTACTAAATCAGACCCAATAACCAGTGTAAATTCTCCATTTTTCCAGATCTCTCTGGCTTTTTGTACCGTAATTAAGGTTCTGCGATCGCTTAAAGTTTGGTACAATTGGATATTATGTTTTTTGGGTTCGATTTCATCAATTGCTACCTGTAACATCTGACCCCGATGCTCTAATGTAGTTTGATGTTCTTTAAAGGGATTATCTGAAGCCCAGACTACTACCAAATCATAATGATCTGCTAACCAATGCAAAATAGTTTGGTGCCCTGCTGTGGGAGGATCGGCACTGGTGCCAAATAGGGCTATTTTCTGGGGAGACAATGGGAAATTGTTCATTTTCAAAACTCCAGATAGTTTAATTTATAAGTACCAAGGAAAAATTATTAGTTCTTTTTCTGATATCATGCTTTAGGGTGATTTATCTGAGATATTTATGGTAAATAATACCATAAATACTAAGGAGAGGGTGAGCTTCTCATAAATTACTTAGTATGTAGTGATTGCTGAATAAATGTAGGTAGTAGAACTATCAAAAATTACATGCTATACTTGGAAAGAATTAATTTCCACAATCCCTAGATCAATCATGATAGAAGATACAGAGACTCTTTTGATGTGGAATTGTTGCGTATCGGATAAATTTCAACCGATTAGCAATTAGTGAAATTTAAAATATTTTTGAGGCGAATAAGATTTAGAAATTACACTCTCTAACAACAAAAAGCCGATAGTCATACTATCGGCTTTTCTTCAAATATTAAGGCGGAACTAAATAATACCATTTATCATTAGTAACGAGAGACTTAGTCTGGAGTAAAAGTCTGGAGTCAGAAGTCAGAAGTTAGATTTAACAGTAGTTAAAAGACTTTTTTATATTAGCTAATAAATCTTTATTTATCTAGCTACTTTTGAGAAATGGTATAATTTTTAGTTAACAAAGGTAACTTTTTGATTACTTAAAGAATTAAGATTAATTTGATTCATTAACTCACCCCATTGAGGAGTGTTTGCTAATTCAGCAGAGAAATCGTACCATAGAGCTTCATTTTTATTACTAACTTTGTGTATATTTGCTCCAACAACAGGGTCATCTATAGCAGCAGAATTGCCACATTGAATTTTGAGAAACCAGCTATAAGTTCCATCTTTTAATCCAGCATCATCTTGAGACATAGTAATACCTACTACCCCTCCTTTTGATGGAAGATTAACTTCTTGTACATGGAAAAAATCTTCTGTTTGATTTTTTACATATAGAGTTCCTTTTGTTGCTCCCATTTCTGGAATATAAGCTAACAAAGTAGGATGACTTTTCCCAGTTAAGGATTGACTATTGGAAGGAACAATAGGAGTTAAAGACTGTTGTTGTGATGTTCCTACATTACATTGTGTGCCTCTAACTGCTGCTGCGGAAGTGTATTGAGGATGACCTTTTCCTGCTGGAGTAAATGTTA
Source organism: Xenococcaceae cyanobacterium MO_188.B19 (assembly GCA_030065715.1). GTDB lineage: Bacteria > Cyanobacteriota > Cyanobacteriia > Cyanobacteriales > Xenococcaceae > JASJCP01. The sequence continues at coordinate 8,740 of JASJDF010000074.1, forward strand.
CTCTCATTCTTCGGTAGGAATTCTGTGGTTTAGCATCTACAGAAAAAGAAGTTAAAAGTATTAAACTGGCAGTGCCAATAATAGTAGCTATTTTTTTCATGGTTTTTGATGAATCAGATCTTTGTATAAATAAGGTTAATCATGCTTCTTTGATTCAAATATACAACAGTTTTTAATAAGGGTAAATACTCTTAATCAGAAATTTTTATTTCTCCATTTTTTGATTATAAAATAGCAAAAATAGGTACTAAAATTACCTTGTATAGAGAACAATACTTACATTTTATTTAAGCAAATAAAAAATACATAAAAAATATCAGTATAAACACGTAACAAGAAATAAGTTTATTGAATTTATTTAGGGAATAATATAGTAGTGTAATTATTCCCAACAAAATTTAGATGGATATTTTAGAACAACAAGACTCTTTTATTCATAAACTATTATCCGTTTTTCGAGCAAACTTGAGTGGTTACTTTGAAATAAGCACGCCAGACCGACAAACTGTATATGTCTGGGTCTATCAAGGTGAAATTACTACTGTTATCAGCAATCAGTGCAGTCTAAAGTTTTTACTGATGAAACATAATTTTCTGAGTAAAAAAATTATTGATATTATTGCTCAAAATAGCTACAAAAAGACTATAAGTTCAAATCCACGCCCTCTAGGGTACGAATTGGAAAAAATACATGGTATTAGTTCAGACAAAATTAACTTTTTATTTAAAGAACAGATTAATTTTTTAAAAAGTATTATTAATTTTCAATTAAGTTGTAAATTTGAGCCAGTTAAGCAGAAGAGTCATTTTCCCCTTGATGAAATGACGGGGGTAACTGAGGCAATAGATGATTTTTTACTAGACATTTTGCGTAGCACTTTAAATTGGCAAGAATGGCAAAATAATTATCCTTATGAAGGCTTATGCTTAAAAGATAATTCCCCAGATAGGCATAGTATTCAACAAAGTAAGTTGAGTGAACTAGAAAAACAAACAATATCTTGTGCTGATGAAAAGTCAACTCTCAGCGATCTTCATCAACAGCTAAAAATTCCTCTCAAAGATATTCAACGAGTTGCATTTATCTTGAACTTTTTAGGTTTTGTTGATTATGTTTTAAGTCCACAAGAAAGAGCCAGGTTAAGCAAAAACTTATTTCGTGGGGGAGACTTTACAGCAGAAGCAACATTTTTAAATAAATTAGACAAAACTGAAAATAGATTGTTTGTGCCACCTTTAATTTTGCTGACAACATTTATTTGTTTGTTTTTTGGCATATTTCAATCAGTAGAGTTGAAAATTCTGGATTTGTTTTTCATTGAACATCAAGAAGAAAAGGATACCAGGATTACTTTGGTTACTATTGATGATGAGGATATGGAAAAAATTGGGAAATATCCTCTTCCTGATGGTTCTGTAGCTGATGCCCTCGCCAATATCCGCCAGCATAATCCACGAGTTATTGGATTAGACTTATATCGTAACCTGAGTATAGAACCAGGTACAGAAAAATTATCAGAGATTTTCCGTACTACCCCTAATTTAATTGGAGTGAAAAAAGTTAGTGGTCGTCCCATTAGCCCTAATCCTATTTTGGCAGAAGGGGATCAAATTTCCGCTTCCGATGCAATTCTGGATCCTGATGGTTTTGTACGTCGAGTTTTATTTTCTTTAGAGAAAGAAGGACAAGTCATAGAAGGCTTGGGGACAACTTTGGCATTAATATATTTGTCTCCAGAAACTATTAACTTTAGCGTTGAAGAAAATACTTTTAATATTGGGCAAGGTAAAGTTACCCCATTATCAAAATTTACAGGAGGGTACTGGCAAGAAGATTTAGCTGGTTATCAGATGCTAATCAACTATCGTGGGGGAATCAAAAGTTTTAATGAAATTACTTTAACTCAAATCTTAAGTAACCAATTTGATCCTTCTATGATTGAAGACAAGGTGGTCATACTTGGCTCAGTATCAGATGCAGACAAAGACTTATTTTTAACTCCAGAAAGTAAAACTAAGTTAGGAGTAAAGTCAACTCCAGGACCAGTAATTCATGCTAATCACACCAGTCAGTTGATTAGTGCAGCACTGGATGGCAGACCTTTGCTTAAACCCAAATCCAGAATTGAAGAAGTGATATTTATTTTTATTTTAACTGTAATTGCAATCGCGATAAGCTTTAGTATATCTCAGATTAAAGTTAGATATGAAAATTTTTTCCCTTCTTGGTTGTTATATGTAATTATTCCTTCAATAGCTACTGGAGGCATTCTAATTCTCAATTACAGTTTATTTTTGCAAGGATGGTGGTTACCAAGTATACCCACCATTTTATCTGCATCTTGTTCTGCCATAGCCTTAAGTAATTTTTTGGATCGTAAGGCTAAAACCAGTATGTTTTTTGACAAGGAAACTTCTTTACCTAATCGCTACTATTTAGAGGTTTTTCTTGACACATTACAAAAAGAATTTTCTGTGGAAGAATTACCTCTATTAACGATTGAAATTAATAACTTTTACAAATACTCCAATACTTATTCAGACAAAATTATTAGTGCGACCTTAAAAAATATCTCTAAAGTTATTTGTGATATTGTTCGCGATAGAGACTTTGTTTCTCGCTACAACAAGACTTTCTTTTGTGTGGTTCTAGTCAAAGGCAATTTGACTGCAATATCTAGAGTCAGCAAAGAGATTGAAACCCAAGTTTATGATTTAGCTATTCCCTTTGAAGGTGAGCCAGAAAATATATTAACTGTTTCCTGTGTGAGCAAATTTTTAGATGATGTTTAATATCAGCTAAACTAACTTTAGTGCAGTTAACTGTGCTTCTGCTTTGTTCAAAGATTCATACCATTCTCGCTCAGGATCGCTGTCAGCTACAATTCCTGCTCCCACTTGTCCATAAACAGTATTTTTTGTGCCATCACTAGTATATAGTAGGGTACGAATTAAGATATTTAAGTCTAAATTGCCCCTTTTGTCGATATAACCACAAGAACCATAAAATAGACTGCGCTTTACTGGCTCTAACTCTTCGATAATTTCCATACATCGCACTTTCGGACAACCAGTAATTGTTCCCCCAGGAAACATTCCCCGAATTAAATCTATAGAATTAGATTCTGGTTTGAGTTTTCCAATTACATTACTTACCAGGTGCATTACATGACTATATCGCTCTATTACTAATAGTTCGTCCACCGCTACTGAACCCCATTGACAGACTTTTCCGAGATCATTGCGCTCTAAGTCCAGTAGCATAATATGCTCAGCTCTCTCTTTAGCATTCGCCAGTAATTCTGCTGCTAATTCTCGATCTTGTTGTAAGTTAATTCCTCTCCGTCTTGTTCCTGCAATAGGGCGAGTTTGGGCGGTATTTCCTTGTAGAGCTACTAGTCTTTCTGGAGAACAACTTATTATTATACCATAAGGCGATCGCCAATAACAAGCAAAAGGGGAAGGATTAATTTGATGTAGAGTTTTATAAATACTCCAACTATCAGCATTAGTAGTAGTTTGAAACCTCAAAGATAAATTTGCTTGAAAGATATCTCCTGCTTTAATATGTTGTTTGGCTTTTCTAACTGCTGTTTCGTAGTCTTCTTGAGGTGTTAGGTAGGCGATGGGAGATAAGGGAGACTGGGGAGACAAGGGAGACAAGGGAGACTGGGGGGATTGGGGAGAGTTAAGTTTGGTTTCTAGCTCGTCTAGTTGTTGGGGAGAGGTTGCGAATAACCAGAGGATTTGTTCTTGGTGATCTAAAACAGCAAAGGTTGATGGTTGATACCAATATGCGACAGGAAAAGGAAGAGGATCAGGATTAATATTAGGGAGTTTTTCGATTTCCCAAGCCAAATCGTAACTAAACCATCCCAACCAACCACCAGTAAAAGGAAGATGATCTATTTCTGGATTAGATGCTGTTTTTTGTGATAGCAATGATTGTAAAAAGGGTAGAACTTGTCCTAATAATGGGGTATATAGTTGCAGCTTTCCCTTGATAGTTATGGGCGCGCCACCACATATAGAATAACGGGATAAATGGGGATAATCTGTGGGAGTCGGAAAAGGACTTTCTAATAAAGTTGCGATCTTTTCCTGACTATATAACTGTTCAAAAATTTCTGTACCAGTGCGATTTTTTAATTTTTGCGATCGCCAGTAGCTCATAAAACGAAGAAAAGAAAGACTAAATTCTTAGTTTATATCGAAAGGATTATAAATAAAAATAATATCTTTTCATTTCGTGTAACGAATAAAATCCATATCTTCTCCTACATCTGGCATAGCAAGAAGTAACTCTTTTAGTGATTTTTTGGGATTTTGTGTAGCAAAAATAATTTTTAAAATTGAATCTAATTCAGATTTGATGGAGCAACCTTTGATTGCTGCTCTCTGCTCTAATTGATGACTAACATGGTCACTCAAATTATCAAGATTGATACTAGTCATGTTGAATTTTTATATGCAGTAAGTACCTAAGCATAATTATTTACACATTAGATACCCTTGTATTGCCTATTGCCTGTTCCCTCTCCCAACTATGTAATTAATTTGGGACAACTACTTAAGTACCATTTTACAGAAAGCAACCTATTTGACTATTTTGGAAAAATCGAAATGTGTAGTGATTGCAATTGTGTCTTAAAATGACTACAGTTTACTTCAGTTTACTTTTTCTGATTCTTCAAATATTCGCAGTCTTGTCTAATCTGCTTACTACTTGGGTCATTTGCTCCCAGTAATTTTGCAGCAATCTTTTTCAACTTAATCCTAGAAATACTATCCTTTCTCAAATAAGTGAGGTACAGTCGATGAACGATTAGCCATTAACCATCCTAAAGGATGCCGATTCGCATATGAACGAAACCCGAGATATTTGTTGTATCTCATTAGGTGAGTTAATAAGCGGTGGGTAGTTTACAGTTCCATAATCAGATCATTATCTTCAAGATCCTGATCATCAGAATCACTATTAGGAGCTTCTGATGAGGACTGTGGTTTGACAACTCGTTTAACTTTACGAATGGGTAAACTAGCGATGAGAGCTGTAATACGCTCGCTGTTTTCCAAACCAAACTCTACTTGTTCTCGGTCAATTTCCACATAACGAGCTACTACATCCAAAATTTCCTCTCGCATAGAGGCTACAAGTTCAGGATTGAGGCTGGCGCGGTCATGGGCAATAACTAATTGTAAGCGTCTTTTAGCTTCTTGCCGACTATTTTTATTGCTATTACGCAGAAAAAGCATATCTAAAATTTCGTTGATCATAATTATTTTATAGCTGAGAGTTTAGCCTCCAAACATTCGGCGTAACCGACTTAGTATATTATCGTTTTCGCTCATTAGATCAATAAAGGGTACTTTTTCTCCTTCGAGACGTTTGGCAATATTCATAAAAGAATTGGCAGGAAGACACTTTTCCTCCCCAATTACCAAAGGTTCTCCTTTGTTGGTTGCTACAATTACCCTTTCATCGTCAGGAATTACTCCAATCAAAGGAACCGCGAGCAACTCTAACACATCATCTACACTCATCATTTTGTTGTCTTCTACCATTTTGGGCTTGACACGATTAACGATTAAGCTAATTTTATGAATACCTTCAGCTTCTAGAAGTCCAATAACTCGATCAGCATCTCTCACTGCTGCAATCTCTGGTGTAGTAACGATTAGAGCTTCCTTAGCTGCGGAGATAGCATTGCGAAATCCTAGTTCAATACCCGCAGGACAATCGACGATAATATAGTCATAACCTTTAGCTAAAGCACTAGCAATTTTTTTCATATCTTCGGGAGATACAGCTTCCTTATTGCGGTTTTGGGCTGCTGGTAATAACACCAGCCCATTTAAACGTTTATCTTTTACTAAAGCTTGAGCTAAACGACAATCTCCTGCTAGTACATCCAG
>JASJDF010000075.1 GCA_030065715.1 Xenococcaceae cyanobacterium MO_188.B19
TCCTAAGAAAGTTTTTCGTAAAATACCATCAGGATCGATTAGGTAGGTATGTCTTAAAGAACCAAAACCTAACCAAGAACCATAGGCTTTACTAACAGTCCCATCTGTATCTGCTAATAGAGGAAACTTTAAGCCTTCTGAGTCACAAAATTCTCTGTGAGAATCTACATCATCCACGCTGACTCCTAAGATTTGAGTATTTCTAGCGATGTATTCGGGTAAGTCTTGTTGAAAGCGACGAGCTTCGATAGTGCAACCAGGAGTAAAATCTTGGGGATAAAAATACAAAACTATCCACTTACCTTGATAGTCGTTGAGAGATATTTCCCCATCTCCCGTGTTAGTAGGAAGGGTAAATTGTGGTGCTGGTTCATTTAAAGGTGGTTGTTCTCCACCCATCGCCCAAGCAGGAATTGCAAAATTACTCAGAAGTATTATAGATAAACAAAAGGTTAAGACAAGATTTAGATAAGATTTACGTAGCATTGGCACAAAAATATGGTTTACTTAACATAAATTAACAGCTATTGCTTAGTGAGAGCCAAAGAAAGTTTGCTTTCAACTCAAAGCATAGATCAGGCATCAATCATCTAAATAGTTTGTTAAGATTGTTGATCGCAGACGTGCCACATATAAATAAACAGATATGAGTGTAATTACTGAAACGATTGCCCCTCATGGTGGGACATTAATCAATCGCATTGTTACAGCAGAACAAAAAGCTGAATTTTTATCAAAAGCTGATTTCTTACCAAAAGTTCAATTAGATAAAAGAGCTACTTCTGACTTAGTCATGATTGCGATTGGTGGCTTCAGCCCCATCAAGGGTTTTATGGAGGAACAAGACTACAAGGGTGTAGTGGACGATATGCGGATGGCTGATGGCAATCCTTGGTCCGTTCCTGTTACTCTTTCGGTTAGTGAAGAAGTAGCTGCACCTCTGAAGGAAGGTTCTTTAATTCGTCTTGATGACCCCGATGGTAATTTTGTTGGGGTACTGGAGCTAACTCAAAAATACACTTATGATAAAACCCATGAAGCAGTAAAAGTTTATCGTACCGACGAAGATAAGCATCCAGGGGTTAAAGTTATTTATGAACAAGGAAATGTTAACTTAGCTGGACCTATTTGGTTATTGGAAAGGGCAGATCATCCTCTCTTCCCTTCCTATCAGATCGATCCTGCGGCTTCTAGAGCTATGTTCCGTGAAAAGGGTTGGCATACTGTTGTTGGTTTCCAAACCCGTAACCCTATCCACCGTGCTCACGAGTATATTATCAAATGTGCTTTAGAGATTGTTGATGGTTTGTTTTTACATCCTCTAGTTGGTGCGACCAAGAGCGATGACATTCCTGCGGATGTGAGAATGCGTTGCTACGAAATTATGATGGAAAATTATTTCCCTCAAGATCGAGTTATTTTGGCAATTAATCCTTCAGCGATGCGCTACGCGGGACCTCGCGAAGCTATTTTCCATGCTTTAATTCGTAAAAACTACGGTTGTACTCACTTTATTGTTGGTCGAGATCACGCTGGTGTGGGCGACTACTACGGTACTTATGACGCACAACATATTTTTGATGAGTTTAAACCTGGAGAATTGGGTATTACTCCTCTGAAGTTTGAACACGCTTTTTATTGTACTCGCACTGAGCAAATGGCTACTTCTAAAACTAGTCCTGCAACGAAAGAAGAGCGAATTCACTTGTCTGGGACTAAAGTTAGGGGAATGCTAAGGGAAGGTAAATTACCACCTCCACAATTTTCTCGTCCTAAAGTGGCAGAAGAATTAGCTAAAGCGATGAAAATTAATAACTAGAGTGTCATTCTAAATCTATCTTAGAATAGAAGCTAGTTGGGAGTCCCAACTAGCTTCTATTTGATAGAATACTAAATCCGTTGGGCAAAAGTATTGTTTATTTAGGATTAGCTAAATAGAGAGAATTTAGTATAATAGCGATCGCGCTACAGAAATTAAGTAGCTACACCAGTAATATTTTTTACTTTTAACTGCCAACTAACAGCTATTCCTGATAATCTGATAGCTGATATCTAAAAGCTAATAGCAGATATGGGACTTGATCGCCGAACTTTTTTGCAACGGGCTGGACTAGCTCTATTCTCTCTGGGAGTATCAGAAACGGGAATTTCTTTATTAGGAAGCAATAATAGGTTTGCTCCCTGGTTGCAGGCTTACGGGCAAACTTTAGCACAAACAACAAATCGTAAGCTGGCTTTATTGATTGGAATTAACCAATATACAAAAAATAAGGAGTTAAAAGGCTGCGTAACTGATGTAGAGCTACAAAAAGAGTTATTAATTCATCGATTTGGGTTTTTACCCCAAGATATACTGACTCTGACTGATCAGCAAGCTACTAGAGAAAATATTGAAACTGCTTTCCTAGAACATCTGACAGAACAGGCTCAAGCTGATGATGTAGTGGTGTTTCACTTTAGCGGTTACGGTGGTCGGGTTAAAATGCCTCAAAAAAGCATAGACCCCAGTAAGACTAGTAATTATCAACTAATCGAAAGTTTGCTACCCGCAGATGGTCTAATTCCTACTAAAGGTAATCCTGCTGCTAATGATTTACTCAAAGATACTCTCTTTGACTTATTGCGATCGCTAAAAACTGATCAAGTAACTACCATATTAGATACGGGGTTTAAACAAACCAGCCATAGTTTGCAAGGAAATTTTCGGATTCGTTCCTATGATGATGTAGCAGAGCGCACTAGTCCAGAAGAAACTGCTTTTCGAGATCAGATGCAAATCAAGTTGAAAAGCCAAGGAGTCAAATCAAGCAACATTCCTGGGATAATTCTTAGTGCTGCGGGTGCAGGACAACCAGCTTTAGAAGGAAAATGGCATCATTTTAGTGCTGGCTTATTTACTTACTCCCTAACTCAGCATCTGTGGCAGGTTATCCCTGTAAGCAAAGTTCAGGGTGTTTGGCAAAAAACTTTAGCTAATGTTGCCCTGATTACCGACAACAATCAGAAGCCCCAGATTCAAAGTAAGAATAAACCTCTAAATCAATATTATCCTGTAGAGCAAAATGGAATAGCAGCAGAAGGATTAATTACAGAAATAGATAGTAAAGGAGTAATTAATTTAACTCTAACGGCAATTCCTTTCCCATTACTTGATAATTATGGTTTAGAATCATGTTTTACTGTAGCTGATAGCAGCGAAACAGTGCAGATTCAGTTGAAATCCCGAGAAGGTATCAAAGGTAAAGGGCAAATACTCAATAGCTCTCAATCTCCGAATAAATTAGTTAAATCGGGACAATTAATTCAGGAGTCAATTAGAGTACTACCTCATAATGTAGGTTTGACCGTAGCTTTAGACCAAAGTTTGGAAAGAATTGAACGGGTAGATGCCACTAGTGCCCTATCCAATATTAGCCGTGTTACTAATACAATTCTGACAGGAGAAAATAGTGCAGATTGTATTTTGGGTAAAGTGACTAGTACCAGCCCCGATTTATCCGATACTAATTCTGAAGAAAATCTAGTTCCTGGAAAGAGTTACGGCTTATTTACCCCTGGAGGGACTCTGATCGCCAAAACGGTTGGAGTAGCTGAAGAAGCTGTAAAATTAGCTATCAGTCGTCTAGAAACCGAATTTTCCTCCCTATTGGCAACTAAATGGTTGCAATTAATTGTTAACGAAAACTCTTCTCTAATTCCTCTAGAAGCGAATCTTGAGCTATCACAGCCCAAAAATAACTCTATTTTATTGGAACGGAATACCCGTAATTTTACTCCTGGTTCTCGAAGAAACCCTCTGAAAGTAGAAATTTTACCAACTATTCCTCAAGACGCACCTTTAAAATTACGTTTGATCAATAATGGGGAATCAACTCTCTATAGCATATTGGTAGAGGTAACCCCTCAAGGTCAAATTACCACCCTTTATCAACCTCCCGAAGAAACTAGGGATCAGAAAAATGCAACCCCAATCAATTGGGAAATACCAGGAAAAAATAAATTAGTAATTCCTCAAGTCGATAATTCTTGGCAATGGAAAACCCCTCAATCTAAAGGAATCAATCAGTTATACGTAATTGTAGCGACTCAACCTTTTACCAAAACTCTAACTCTGTTATCAGAACAAGCTAAAGTCAAACGCGATCGCACCCAAATTATCAATCTTCTAGAACCTTTAGCGGTGACTCAGGCTATCTTAGAGGATTTACACACTGCTAGTGCGGTTTCTGAGGATATTATTGGCTCTAATTCTGATGTTTATGGTTTAGATAGTCAGGCTTGGGCTGCTTTCCATTTTACCTATGAAATAGTCTAGAAATATGATACCTGATAACTGATAGGCGATCGCGTCTTGTACCATATAATCTGTTACAGTAAAGTTGGTTTATATCGTTAGTGGCAATCAAAAAATCATTATGGAACAGTCCCCCCTGCAATTTCTTTCTGAGGAAGAGTCTGCGGATATTAATGCTGCTTTACTGGATTCTTCCGAGAAATTTCTGACTCGTCTTACTATCTCTTCTTGGCGACTTTTAGGGATAATTGCTCAGGATACCAACACCTCTATGGAAGAGTTAACCCCCAAACAAATTATTGCTTGGTTTGAAAAAGATGGTAAGGTTCGCCGAGAACAAGGAAAAGATGCAGCTACATTGAAATGGTAATCAAACTCAAGATAGAATTTCTCCTTCTTCTCCTAACATGGGGTAAACTTCTTCCTTCTGACGATAAATAGCAGCGATATCAGGGTAAGCCCATTCAAAGAGAGTTTTTTTGAAGGTATCAGAATCTAGACGCAATTTATCGTACATCCCTGCTGCCAATCTTTGCTTTTGGGCTTCAAATAATACTACTGCTGCTGCTACAGAAACATTGAGAGATTGTACCATCCCCAACATAGGAATAATTATATGTCCATCGCTCAAGTCTGCTGCTAACTGACTTACTCCATGTTTTTCTGCACCTAATAAAATAGCTGTAGGTTGAGTATAATCGATCTTGCGATAGTCTATTGCTTCCTTGCTAAGATGGGCAGCATAAACTTTAAAATTAGATTCTTGTAAATTTGCGATCGCATCTGTAATATTGGGGTAAGTATTAAGCTGAATCCATTTTTCGCTTCCTTGAGCTACTTGGGAATAAGTAGGCATCTTACTTTTACTATTAACAGCGTTTACTGCAAATATTCCTACTGCATCACAAGTACGTATGATAGCTGATAAATTGTGGGGTTTATGAACATCTTCGGTAATAACTGTTAAATCGGGTTGTCTTTTACTAAGTACTTGTTGTAATTTTTTGTATCTTCGCGGGATAACCATAAAATATTTATCTTTAAATAAAATCTCTCATCATGACCAAGTTCAACGATGCTTTTAAAATTATTCCCAATTTAAAGGTAGAATCAGTGGCAACAGCTTTGGCTTGGTGTTGGTTAGTAGATTTTGGTCAAGGTAATTTTGCTCAAGGAAAGTCCGCTGCAGAAATAGTTTTACTCCATGATTGGAATGCCGATACTCTAATGGCTCGCGCTATAGTGCATCAACTTCAAGGAGAATATAACCAAGCTTTATCTCTGTTTACAGAAGCTTTCGATCTGGCTTTTGATGTTGATCAAAAGCTGTTTGTTGCAACTTTAGCTCATCTTACAGAACAAAAAGCCCAAGAAACTCTTGCAGACGATTTTGCAGTGAGTTTGAACCTTAATTCTTCTAGTATCTGGCTTAAAAGAATTCAAGCTCTGACCAAATACGTACCAAAAATTAGTATTAAATTAAAGACTAGCTTTCTTGAGCAGATAGGGAGAATCTTACCCTATTTTCGTACTGTATTAGTTAGACAAGATAATTTTGTTCAAAAAGAACGATATTGTCAGAAAATCCAAGACAAACTGACTTCTCAACTAGAAGTATATCAGAATGCCGAAGTTTACGCGATCGCAGAATTTTTATACAGTAGTCTAGCTCAAATACTCAGCCTTGCAGGGCAAATAAAGCCTGCGTGGGAGTTAATCAGTCATTTAACCCAAGCGTACAGTAATTCTCAAAAATTTTTAGAGTCTGGCTGGTTTGCGTTGAATCAAGGAGATTTAGTTGTAGCTCTTGATTCTTGGAGTAAACCAATTTTATTTGGTTATTGTGTCGCAGAAGTAATTACTAATCCTCACCACAGTCGAACTTTTGATCGCTCCGCTATTGATACTGGTACTGCACAAAAACTTTATTCCCAAGCTAGAGAATATTTTGCTCAAGCTCAAGCATCACGAGGGGAAGGTATGGCAATCATGAGATTAGCTTACCTCAATGCTGTTAACGATCAGTGGAATTTGGCTGCTTTCGGTTATCAAGAAGCTCGACAATTTTTTGCTGAAACAGGAGATTTTCTAAACGTTATAGCAGCAGAAATGGGTTATCTTTGGAGTATTCTACAGTATCAAACTCTAGACTCGAACTGTATCCAAAATCTCAATCAATGGACTAGGTGGATACAAGAACAAGGGGCAATTTCTTGGGGGATGAGTTGGAGTTTAGCTTTTGCTTTGGCTGCGGAGGAAGTTTTATTAGTTCACCAAGAAATAGAACCTGCTTTACGATTCCTTGAAGTGGCTGAAATTATTGCAATCAAGTTAAAAATAGTACCTAATAGTAATATTTCTGTTTCTTGCAAAAAACTTGCTCAGAGTTGTTTTTTGCTCTTAGAAGATGTTTCTCGTAAAACTCTAGAACAATTAGGCTTATCTGATAATTTTCAACAAGCTTTTGTCCTAGCAGAAAAAATTAGAATATATGAAATAAAACCTTCGATTATAAGTTCTATTCCTACGATTAGTGAAATATCCAATCAGCTTGAATCTGGTGTTTTAATGCTGGTTTATTTTGTAACTAATCAAGCCATATTAATGTGGGGAATTACTAAAGAAGGATTAACAAAAACTCATACTTGTCAAACAATACAAAATCAATCTTTTGAAATTAATTTGCTTAATCAAATTCTTAAGCAATGGGTTAATGAAATAGCAGAAAAAGATGTTAATAAATTAGCTGAAGTTCTTCTACAAGAAATATTTATACGTCCTTTTATTCAAGAAATAAATCAAAGTAAACATATTGTAATAATGCCTTGCAGCAAATTACAAGGTATTCCATTTTCAGCTTTTAAATTAAAGCATAATTCGACTAAAACAAAAGATTATTTGGGCTTATTAAAACCAGTTTCTTATATTAATCAGTTTCAAGAACTGAAAAATGAAAATATTAATGGCACAAAAAATAATAAATTACTAATTATTACGGAAGATGGAGATATTATAGATAATATTTCAGTTAATCCCTCCTTTAATAAATCTCCTGATTTATCTTTAAAAAAAGCTTTAATTTTAGGAATAATTCAGCTTTATAATCCATCAAATATTCAGGGGGCAATCAAAAAAATTGTTAAGACAGTCCATTTATTTTTATCTTCCAAAACTTTGTTTATTGCTCAGTCTATGTTTCAAGACTTAGCAGCAGATCTAGCTATTATAAATATTGAAGATATAAGTTTAAATCAATTGACTGATATAGAATTAGATATTTTAACTAATAAGATCTTGAATAGTGGTTCCCAAGTAGTAGTAATTATTTGTCAAGGAAAATTATCTATCACTAGTGTTATGTTAACTTGGTTATTTCATCAAAAGTTAGCGGATGGTTTATCTGTTGCTAAATCTCTTTGTCAAGCACAACAAAAAATTAGTACCATAAAAGCTCCAGAAGCAATAGATATTTGTCAAACACTTCAAAATTCTATCTCTTGGGAAAGTAACAGCGATCGCGCTATTCGAGGCTTAATCACCAAACACATGGGAGACATTTTGGTTTTGGCAGGGGACTATATTAGAGCTAGACAAGCTTATGAAGCTGCGATTAATATTTTTTATGGCACAGGGTATATTATGGAAGCTCGTACTCTTGAGGAAAACTATAAATTGTTTAATTCTTTCCAGGATATGTCCCAACTATCAAATCTCAATCGTCCTATCTTTCAAGCTCCTGTTAACTGGAATCAGGGGTTTATTTTTGGCGATTTTACCCTGAAGAATGTGGAAGTAGAGGAGTCGAGGTAGTTTTGAGGAGACAAGGGAGACAAGAGGGACAAGGGAGACTGGGGAGACAAGGGAGACAAGAGGGACAAGGGAGACTGGGGAGATAAGAGGGACAAGGGGGACAAGGGAGACAAGAGGGACAAGGGAGACTGGGGAGATAAGGGAGACAAGAGGGACAAGGGAGACTGGGGAGATAAGGGAGACAAGAGGGACAAGGGAGACTGGGGAGATAAGGGAGACAATGAACGATGAACCAGATAGTTTAGTGCCGTAAATTACATTAGTGTGTAATTTTTTGAGCCACAATAACAAAGGTAATCAAGCAACGCAAGAGTGCAATTTTAATATATACATCAAGGGGAATTCTGATAGGTTATGAAACCTCTGATTATTGTTTGTGGACTAGGTAGCATAGGATATAAGATATATAGCTTATTACAACAACAAGGGGCGGAAGTAGTAGGAATCAGTGATCGCCCAATTATGTTGCAAAATCAAGAAAAAGTTATTGTTGGGGATGGGCGTTCCCCTGCTATCCTCGTCAAAGCAGGAATTAGAAAAGCCAACACCTTGGTTTTAGCTACTAATGATGATGCTTTCAATTTAGCGATTCTGACTCAAGCCAAAGTGCTTAATCCTCAAATTAGAATTATTAATCGCTTACTAAATCAAACTTTAGGAGAAAGATTAGACCGCACCCTAACAGAGCATTTCACCATGAGTATGGCTGCTTTGGCTGCTCCTATATTTACTTTTGCAGCTTTGGGAAATAAAGCCATAGGACAACTACAACTATTTAATCGTACTTGGCCTATTCATGAAGAAGTAATTGATCGGGATCATCCCTGGTTGGGGAACCCATTGTGTGATCTCTGGAGTAATCCTGCTCGAATGTTGATTTACTATCTACCCATCAGGGGGGAAATTGATCTGGTTTCGGCGGTAACTACGGGAAAAAATTTAGAGTTGGGAGACCGCCTAATCGTCGGGACTAAACCCACATTTCGCAATAAAAAACGCTTTTGGTGGCAGAAATTAATTAAAGCTGTTACTAATCTTCCTCGTTATCATCACTACACTAGACCAGTAATCGTAGTAACCCTCTGTTTATTAATTATGGTGTTTATTGCCACTACGATATATGTCAGCGTTAATCTTAATACTTCTTTTGTGGATGCACTTTACTTTTCAGTAGGAATGATTACTGGTGCAGGAGGACAAGAACAAGTAGCAGAACAAGCCCCAGATACAATTAAAGTATTTACTGCCATCATGATGATTGTGGGAGCAGGGGCGATCGGAATTTGCTACGCTCTAATTAACGATTTTGTTTTGGGTAGTCGTCTCAAGCAAGCCTGGGATGCAGCAAAACTACCGAAAAATAATCATCATATTGTTTGCGGACTAGGTGGGATTGGCATTCAAATCGTACGACAATTACAAAGTCAAGGTCATGAAGTCGTCGCAATTGAATCTGATCCGAATAATCGCTTTATCCACTGTGCCCGTTCTTTGGGGGTACCAGTTATTATCGAAGATGCTAGTTTAGCTACGACTCTAAAAGCTGTGAATAGTGCTAAAGCTACTAGTCTGATTAGTGTCACCAGTGATGACATGGTGAACTTAGAAATTGCTCTTTGTGCTAAGGCTGTAGCTCCCTATATCAAAACTATTGTTCGTAGCTATAACCCTCAATTTACTGAATCTATGCAAGAGGTGTTTCAATTTGATAATGTTCTATCTCCTTTAGAGTTATCAACCTATCCTTTTGCTGCTGCTGCACTAGGAGGCAGAATACTGGGTAATGGGATGACTCAAGATCTATTATGGGTGGCTTTAGCAACTCTAATTACTCCCAGACATCCTTTTTGCGATCGCCATATGCAAGAGGTTGCAATGGAAGGGGATTTTGTACCTTTGTATCTGGAAAGGAATGAAAAAATAATTCGTGGTTGGAAATTATTAGAAGTTACTCTTGGTCCCCAAGATGTTTTATATCTAACGATCCCCGCTACCAATTTAGAACAGTTATGGCGTAATCCTTCTTCAGAAGAGTTTGTTTTAACATGAGCGTCCAACAAATTTTGATTCGTTGAACGCTCACACTAAACACAATCGTGCAAAATAATTTTGCTTCTTGCAGGACGAGAAATAACCCCTTGTTCTTCAAATTGATTGAGGATTTTGGTAACGGTTATACGGCTCACCCCCATTATTTCTGATAACTCTTGATGAGTAATATTAAAATTAATCGATTTGTTAGGGTTTAATTTATCGCTAAATTTATTAGCTAACCAACCCAAAAGTAATAAAAGTCTTTGAGGTACTTTACCTGTACGAATTATGTAGGTTAATTCTTTGATTTGTTGTCCGTGACGGAGTACGCCAGATGATAACTTTTCCCAATCCTGGATATAAATTTTCTCAGCTTTTACAGGTTTGACGCACTCAAGTATATAGAGGCTATCACTAGATAAGGGCTTGCCTACTACATCATTTTTCCCCCAGTAACTTAAAGTAACATTCTCTCCCTTTTGATTAGTAGTTGAGCTTTTAACTACTCCTTCAATAATTAGCCATAAATATTCAGAAGATAAGGGTAATTGCTCATTGGTGCGGAATAATTGCAAATTTTCGCGGGCAATTGAAGCTGACATAGCTGATAAAATCCTGAATTTATGAATTTCACTGAATCCTTACGTATGTAACTTCGGTGCTATGCACCTAATTTATGTATTTAGTTACAAAAAGTTACTTTTTTTCTGATAAAAGTTTATTTATTGGGATTTAGTAGAAATAATTACTGTTTTGAGGGAATTTTTCCTCTAAAACAAAAATGGCATGAGGATGAAAAATACTAATAAATCGTGATATATTAAGAAAAATTACAAAATAGCCCAATAAGTATTTACAGAATACTCAGATTGTGCAGTAAAGTTATCAAAAAAAGAGGTTGTGTCTCGATGACATCTGTGGGAATGACAAATAAGACTTTAGAATGTTTGGCGGTAGAGTATTTCAAGAGATCCCAAGGTCAATGGAATTCTCAGAGACGGTACTATATGCTGAATCAAGAAACTAAGCCTCAAGAAGTAGAAAGCCAAATAACTATCAAATATTTAGAGCTAGGCGCACCAGAACTCATCGAATTAGCACAATTACACCAACTAGAGCCAGAAAAAGTTTTAATGTGTGGCTCATTAGTGACCTGGGAAAGTAACTATACTAACCAAGACAGGAAAGCTGTTACAGGTTCTACTGTGTTTGGTATATTAGGGGATAACTTATATCGCGATCGCGGTTTCGCTACATCTAAACCTATTGTCGCTAGTTGTTATTTTAATAACCCTGATACTTTATGTTTACGCACCGAATATAACAGCTCTATTTTTGAGGAAGAAGTAAAACTAATTGGTCAAAACTATCGCACCAGACAAACGATTATTTCTCGCGCTGGACAAGAGATTACTATTGGTCAGTATCTAGAAAAACGCATCTAAATAATTCAGACTCAGAAACATTTATTCTTTCTACCCGTCATAGTTGTTGAAATCATTATTCAGACTCTCGACGGGTTTTTTATATCAAGAACGTTATTGAATTACCAGAAAGATAAATTTATGTTAGAGCAATTTAATCGTCTACAATCAAGTTTAACTACAGCTACTCTACCTTTTGCGATCGCTCTTGTGTTAGGTGGAAATAGTTCTCATGCTGCACCTTTTCCCACGGAATTATCATCATTTAAAAATCAAGATTTCGTCGAAATATTACAAGCAGTGAGCCAAAGTAATTCTCGACCTAGGGATGTAATTGTTGATACTAATCCTGGTACAAATCCTGACTCTAGATCCACAACCAGAAACAACCTTGATACTAGATTTGGTTGCGAATTAGTCAACGGGGAATACACCGTAATGTACTATCCAGAAAGTCAACCTAATACCTCTTATCCTTGGGCTGTCCCTAGTCAATTAGGAAGCGGTTGGTCTCCCCAAAGACGTTGTAACGAAATTAGTCGTCGTCTTGAGTCATATCGAGAAGATGGATTGTTAGAAATGACTACAGGACGAGAAAACGGTTATAACACTATCTGTGTAACTACCCAAATCGATCCTACTGATTGTCGCATAGTTTTAACTGTCCCCCCTGGTCAAGACCCTCAACTAACCCGCGATCTCATTTTTGAAAATCTCTTAATTGCAGATGATGGACTACAAACTCAAGGTGTCTATACCTACGGAGAACAAGGGAATAGCAACGATATTCTTAATGATATTGGCAATATCTTAGGTGGTAAGAAAACACGCAGTTCTAATAATAATGGTATTAACTTGCGACCTTTTCTCGACCCTAAAGATGGTGGTACAGGCGCACAATTAAATAAAGGTCAGTCTCGCAGGTCTAATCGCAATAGTAATGGTAATTTCAAGGTAAAACCAGCTATTTTTCGTTAAACGTAGGCGTTTATCTGCTTTAAAATCTGTAGAAATGGAATATGCTCCATCTTCAGACAGTCAAAACTGGGGATAATCTATAAATTATCCCTACCCAATTTTATTCCAATCAATAATCAAGATAAATAGATTTGTAATTTATGCTGGACTTCTTCTAGAGTTTCTTTATCGATTTCTCCTAAACATCTAATCAACCTTTTTTTATCAAAAGTATTGGGTTCAATAATAATAATGGTACTATCTCGATCTAAACCATTGTTTACTGTAGCATTAACTCTCACTAATACAGGGGCTATTTTGGGATTTTCAATAATTTGTGAAGTTATAGGCAGCAAAGTTATCTTTTTTCTAATTTGATTAAAATCGGAAGCTGAAATAATCAGGGCAGGTCTAGTTTTCTTGATTTCTGTACCGATAGATGGCTCGAAGTTAACTAGCCACAAACTTCCTTGTCGATAATCACGCATTCTTCTTCTTCTTTAGTCCAACCCAAATCAAGTTCATCAACTAGCTTTGCTGCTTCGACCATACGTAACTTGGTTTGTCGAGTTATTTCCTGATCGATCAAGTGACTTATTAACGCGCTTCGACTGCGGTTAGTTAGATTGGGGCTAGTTTCTATTAATCGATCTATTTGTTCTAATCTACGTTCGTCTAGATAAATAGATATTTTTGCCATTTCTTAGTTTATGCTACTTTTTATCCTACCCATAGTAGCATAAGTCTAGGAAAACTTTTAAAATTTGAACAAGGGCAGTAATGTATCTTAGAATGTCAAATAGCCAATTCTAGATTCTACTTATTATTTTATTCAATGAAACTTTACCAGCTATTTCAAATTATTTGGGCAGGTTCTGCCTTTCTATTAATAGTTTTAGTCTTACTTCATAGCCCCAAAGGAGATGGTATAGGTGGTATTGGAGGACAAGCGCAACTGTTTACTAGTACTAAAAGCGCAGAGACAACTCTAAATCGGATTACCTGGGCTTTAAGTATTACTTTTATGGCTTTAACAGTAGCCTTAAGTGCTGGATGGATCAGTTAATCAGTTTTTATGGGTTACAAGAGATCTAATCATAATGGATCTTTTATAAGCTTCCATATCAAAACATTTTTTACTGTGATCGCTTATAATCGGTGGGTTAAAGCGATCGCAATATTTTTTACCATACAATTACTTATTGTTAGCTTCCCTGGTTTTAATTCTCTAGCACCTTCAGCTTCTAACCCTTTACCACAGCTAAAAGCTCATCCTTTGCCATCCTCTCTCGCTAAATGGCAAGGAATCAAGAGTGACCAAGACTATTTTGCTAACATCAAAACTACTCCTGTGGGATATTTGATTTGGTCAAAGTTTCCCATTACCGTTTATGTAGAGATTCCTCCTCAACCAGATAACTCTGCTGAGAATTTGCGTTTTCAACAGTGGTATGAAGCAATTAAAAATGCGATCGCAGAATGGAACGTATATCTTCCTCTACAGCAAATAGACAACTCTAAAATAGCAGATATTGTAATTTCGCGATCGTCTGTAACCCGAAAAGTTCAACTCGATCCCGAAACAGGGCTATATAATATTCCTCGTGCTATTACGGCTCAAACCCAATACGAATTTTATCTAGATGCAACTAGTAATATCCTGTCTCATAGAATAACTGTGAATATTAGTCCCGAATTAGGAGAAACAGCTACTTTAGGAGCAGCACGTCATGAATTAGGTCATGGTTTGGGGATTTGGGGTCATAGTAATCTAGAGACTGATGCTTTATATTTTTCCCAAGTAAAAGACACCCCCCCTATTTCCGAGAGAGATATTAATACTCTCAAAAAAATCTATCAACAGCCAACTAAGTTAGGTTGGAAAATTCCTTAATTCAGTTCATCCTAATACATTGATAGATTTATCATATTTAAGCGATATTAATTTATGATTGCAAGAAAATCAGCCAAGAATTAAGCAGATATATTAAGGATAAACTGTGCTAGACCTCAAACTAATTCGGGAACAACCCACTCAAGTACAAGAATTACTCAACCGTCGTGATTCAGAAGGATATGATATCCAACCAATTCTCGACTTAGATCGACA
>JASJDF010000076.1 GCA_030065715.1 Xenococcaceae cyanobacterium MO_188.B19
ACCCATAGCAATACCTACTTCTGCTGCTTTGAGGGCTGGAGCATCATTGATCCCATCTCCTGTCATAGCGACAATTTTTCCTGTTTGCTGAAGTGCCTGAACAATTTGTAACTTGTGGGCAGGGCTGATACGAGCAAAAACCTGAATGCGATCGCATAATCCCTTCATGACTTCGGAATCGAGGTGTGCCAGGTCAGTAGAATCAAGAATTTCTAAGGGTTTTCCTTGACTCAAATTTAATTCCTTCCCGATAGCATAGGCAGTGGGACTCTGATCTCCTGTAATCATTACCGTATTAATTCCTGCCCGATGGAAAGAACTCATCAAATCTTTGACCCCATGTCTTACTGGGTCAGCCATACCGACTAATCCTAACCAAATGAGACTTTCTGAGCCTTCCACATCATCGACATGGGCATAGGCAGCCCCTAATACTCGCAGGGCTTTACCTGCCATACGCTCGTTTTCTACTTCCAGTGCCTGTCGATCTGCTTCAGTGAGACGAATTTGCTCACCATTCTTGAGTTGATAACAGCAAAGCTCCAACACTTCTGTGGGACTGCCCTTGACCGCTACCAGTTTTTGGGATTCATGGACAACATGAACCGTCCGCATAAAATTCCGTTCTTCTGAACGATGGATAATTTCTAAGCGAGGATATTTGCGTTGTAATTCTAAGACATCAATGCCAGCAGCGATCGCCATATGCATCAGAGCATTTTCTGTAGCCGAACCATTAACTACATACTTCCCATCTTGATGGTTGTTAACTTGACTTTCATTACAGAGAATCGAAACATGGATGAGTTTTAAAAGTTGATCACAGTCATAGGGGTTGAGGGTTTCTCCTCCGAGCCGAAACTCTCCTTCAGTAACTTCTATCCTCTGGTAATCAGTGTAAAGTTCGACTACAGACATCTGATTGGCAGTGAGAGTACCTGTTTTATCCAGACAGATAGTTTGTACTGAACCTAAAGCTTCTATAGCATCGAGACGACGAATCAGCACATTATGTCGCCTCATTTTGCCAATTCCTAAAGCTAGAGTCGTAGTAGCAACAGTGGGCAATCCTTCAGGTACGGCAGCAACAGCCAGAGAAATGGAGGTTTTCAGCATCTGGATTACACCATAGCCCCGTAGCAATCCTAAAGCAAAAACCACACCGCAAACCCCACTGGATAAGAGGACGAGTTGACCTCCTGCTTGATCCAGTTGCCTTTCCATCGGCGTTTGGGGAACAGTAGTTTCTCCTACTAGAGTTTGAATACGTCCCATTTCGGTTAATTGTCCCGTAGCAACTACCACTGCTAGTCCTTGTCCGCCAGTAACTAAGGTGCCTCGATACACCATGTTGGCTCGTTCGGCTAAAGGCACATCTTTACCAGTTAAAGTTTGAGCAGTTTTGAGTACAGGAACGCTCTCTCCAGTAAGAGCAGACTCATCCAAACTCAGCCGTTCTGCCTCAATTAATCTGGCATCAGCAGCAACGTAACTACCAGGTTTGAGGACTAAAATGTCACCGATGACGATTTCTTGGGAGTTGATTTTGGTGATTTTACTGTCTCTAATTGTCCAAGCTGAGGGATTGACTAAGCTTTTGAGAGAATGAATAATTCGCTCAGATTGACTTTCGGTAGCGTAACCCAAAATGGCATTGATTGTTACTACTCCCATAATCACCACTGCATCTATTACACCCCCTGTAACCAAAGATAGTGCTGCTGCTAAAGTTAGCAAGGCAACCGGTACAGATTTAAAATAGTCGATAAAAATACTTATCCCAGAGCGAGGCTTAGATTCTGCCAGAATATTAGCACCATATTTCTGGAGATTTTCTGATACTTTCTCGTAAGATAAACCTGATTCTTTAGAACTTTCTAACTTAGTTAAAATTGCTGCTGTTTCTTGAAGATGCCAGGATTCTAAAGCCATAAGATTAGATGATTTTGCAGGAGCTTGTGACCAATTGTGGATGAGTTTGATCGCCTGTTTGGGTTCTTGTCTGTACTCTTTAACAATAGTTTGGATCAGACTAGTGATCGCTTTATGATTACGCTCTTTACTAAATACAATCACAATGTTACCGCTCCAAGAGCTAGCACGAACATAATCAATTTCTGGTTCTCTAGATAACCTCAATTCTAGATACTGTGCTAAATTTTCTGACCCTTGTAGTCCCCTAACTTTGTAACGTCGTCTTCCTGGTACACTATTGTGTAAAATATGCAACAGAGGTCTTGCCTGATGGAGTTTACGATTTTTCATTTCTGCTAGTATTTAAGCAACTTTCAGACCCTCCATTCTTATTGTAAAAACAGTTAAAAGCTAATAAGTGTTACTACTTTGCAATTCGTAGTATTTTTCCTTCCCCTTATGTTTTTGGAATTCCACCTAAATCCGATTCATAAGTAGCTAAACAAAATTAATCCCGTACCAGCAGCCTAACAATCAATCGGAATCGTGAAGTAAAATTGACTTCCCTTATTTGCTCCTTCACTTTTTGCCCAAATTTCTCCTCCCATACCTTGAACAATTTGGCGACAAATTACTAATCCTAATCCTACTCCACTAACCGTACGGCGTAGATAACTTTCTGATTGGGCAAAACGATCAAAAATGATTTCCAACTCACCCTGATCAATACCACGTCCTGTATCTGCAATCATAATTTCTAACTTCTTAGCAGAATCTAAAATATTTTGAATTTGAGCAGTAACTAAAACTTCACCATCGGGGGGGGTAAACTTACAGGCATTATCTAAAAGCTTAGTAAAAACTTCAACCAAGCCATCCACATCAGCTAAAACCGAGGGTAATTGAGGAGGAAGTTCTACCTTTATTTCTGGTATGGTTTTGACTTGTGCAGCCTTTTGAATACGATGAAGAGCTAAGTCTAAGGCATAGTCAATATTGACAGATTCTATGTTACGGTATCCTTTTCCTGACTCTAACTTAGAAAGAGTTAGAAAATTTTGAATCAAATCTCCTAATCGTTCAGTATCGCTTAAAGCAGTTTCTAACATAGTATTTTTGAAAACATCAGGCATATCTGGTTGGTTAGCCAAGCTTTCTAAACAAACGCGGATCGTTGATAAAGGAGTGCGTAATTCGTGTCCCACGATCGCGATTAAATTGCTCTGAATTCGCTCTATTGCTTCTAATTGACTATTTAACTCTACTAGATTAGTATAGGCACTAGCTTGAGTTAAGGCTGCTCCGGCGCTAGTTGCCACCGCTTCTACCAAGGCAATATCTTCCGACTTCCACTGAAAATTATTATCTCCTCCATAATGGAGTTCCAGCATTCCCAGTAATGTTCCTTGATAACGGATGGAAACCATTAACCAAGAATGAATATTTCCTCGGATAACTTTATCTTGGATAATCGGATTGTCAATTAAATAAGAATTATCAGCAACATTTTCAATCGCTAGAGTCGATTTTTGAGCCTGAGCAGCTATAAACAAAGGATTATCAGCAATTGACCACACTTGACCCATCAATGACCTCATTGATCGAGGGACAAATTCGTACTTAATTTCTACTTCCGTTTCATTGGGATTGAGGCGATATAGCAGACAACGATAGTTGGGAAAAAGTTGACCCAATTCTTTAACCGTAGTGTTAAGAATCTCTTGGGGATTAAGAGAACTGCGTTGGGCTGCTGCTATTTTATTAATTAAGTATTCTTTTTGCTCGGCTATTGCGATCGCTTTATAGGCTTTCAGTAACTTATATTGACCAGCTTGAAGATAAGTTACTAAACGTTGAGTAAAAATTCCTAGATCGACAGATTGAGAAGTCAGAAAGGATTGACGATCTCCCCTACGACTCAGTTTAAACAATCCCCTTGCTTCTTGAACCTTCTGTTTTAATTCAGGACGATAATTTCTAATTCTGCCCAATAACCAATCCGCAGCAGTATAGGTGATATCTCGATCAAAAGTCCAAATCCCCTCAAATCTTTTGCCCTGCTCCACTATAGAGGAACCATAACTTAATTCTTTCAAAGAAAGCTTTTCTCGTACCGCCAAGCAAGCGGAATATTGCTGTCCAATAATTACTAAATATCTTTCTCCAGCCAAAGTATCTGTGGATTTTATTGGGATAGTTTCATAGCTAGAATTACCTACAGCAAAATTAGATTCCTTTTCTGGTACTCCCAAAATATAAACATGGTCACTTTTTTCAGCTATGTCGCGAAAACGACGCTCTTCCTGACGAAACAGCCGTTCTTGCTGAAAATTAGCAATGACAAGATATCGATTATTATCGGCTAATACTAAATCTTGCATAGCCCGAGCTAAAGCTATTAGAGACGACTTAAAGTATATTTGGGGATGAAGCTCACTATATTCAGTGACCAAATCCCTTAGCAAGGAGTTAATCAAGTTCATTTTGTTCCTCGCTATAAGTTACCAGCAATAATCTTCTAAATTGAACCATCACCAATAAGCTACGGACTTTCCCCAGTATTGCTAATATTCCCCAATACACTTTTTATCTTGCTAATTACTGTATCTTGATCAATCTTTCTAGCAAAGAAAGTAGCCTTACCCAAGTAAGCTCCTTCCAAAATAGCTTGATCCAAATTAGTATTACTAAGATTAGCGTAAGCTAAATTCGCCCCCGTGAAGATAGTTCCACTCAGATTAGCTCCCTTTAAATTAGCAAAACTCAAATCAGCATAGCTAAGGTTGGCTCCCGATAAATCTGCACCTTGTAAATCTGTTCCAATCAAGGAAACTAAACGCATTTCCGCATTATTCAACAGTGATTCTCTCAAGTTAGCTTGTTCAAGATTAGCGCGAATCAAGAAAGCACGGCTACATCTGGCTTGAGATAAATTGGCAAAACACAAGTCTGTTCGCCATAAAGTTGCACCAGATAGATTGCTTTCACTCAAATTAGCTCTTTGCATTAGGGAATGACCCAGATTAGTATCGGCTAAATTGGCTCGCCACAAATTAATGTCTCTCAAATCAACACTTTCCAAAGAAGCTTGTGTTAAATTAATGCGACTAAAATCCCGTCTTTGTGATGCGTAGAGTTCTAATAGTTGGGAAGCATCAATCATTTTATTGTGGAATTGGTGTGGATATAAATAAGGCATTTAAACCTAAATTAGTAGGCTTGGGAAAATAAAGGGTAATTTTAAACAGTTAGGCTATCAGAAAAAAATCAAAACCAGCCATAAGTGATTAGCAATTGCGCTGTTATCTTATAGCTGATGGAACTGAAAATTAATATCTAATTCTAAGTGTCTAGCTCACTACAGCAGCAGTCCAGACAGACGCTGTGACTACCACCAATCCAACTATCCCCCAAAGCAGATAATTCCGCTTTTCCTGAGAAGACGGAGCTTTGGCGTAGTACATTTTGGGTTCTTTGGCAAAGTTGTTGAGAATACCGTTTTCATCAGTAATAGTAGTCATGGCTAGTTATGAGAAAAATATTAACTTATGTAAACATATTAGCATTTTTGGTAACGCTATGTTAAGAAAACTTGATCTTTTATAATTTCTTAAGATTTTCCTTCAAGAAATTATAAATATCCCATCTGTACTAAAAACGGCAAGATTAATCACAAAAAATAACTTGCCAAAATCTACCAGCATCAGATACAATGCGTGATTGTGGCTAAATAAAATTAGTACTTACTCTCTCAGCAGCAAAATAACACTTTGCCTAAGGGTAAAATTAATGTTTTCTGCCTTCTTATAGATACTGGAAGAAACCAACTTTCTTTTAAGTCTTAAGAAATCAAGGCGATTATAAAGATCACAAGCCCTAAGTAAATTTTTAATACTAAGGCATCTAGATCGTAACTTTTAGAAAACAAGACTATATATATTAGCAACTACACATCTTGTCTCTCAAACTAGTTGTATTAATCAACTCTGTTAGGACAGGATGGCTTTTATTGTCGATTGAAGTATTAACCAAAACTTCAATTCTGCAAACCTATTTAATGTTGTTTAGCAAGAAAAGGGGTTAACAAAAAGTGTCAGTTGGCATATTGGCAACCAAACTAGGCATGACCCAGATATTTGACCAAGATACAGGCAAATCAATTCCTGTCACTGTGGTTCAAGCCGGTCCTTGCACTATTACTCAGATTAAAACTCCTGAAACTGATGGTTATACCTCAGTTCAAATCGGTTTTAAAGAAGTCAAAGAAAAAGCCCTGACCAAACCAGAATTAGGGCACCTCAAAAAAGCTTCTGCCTCTCCTCTGCGTCATCTTAAGGAATATCGTACCGAAGATGTTAGTGGTTATGAATTAGGTCAAACTATCAAAGCCGATCTATTTAACCCAGGAGAAATTGTCGATGTCAGAGGCATCACCATGGGTCGTGGTTTTGCTGGCTATCAAAAGCGTCACAACTTCAGACGAGGTAATATGACCCATGGTTCTAAAAACCACCGCCTCCCTGGTTCTACTGGTGCTGGTACTACTCCAGGTCGGGTTTATCCAGGTAAAAAAATGGCGGGACGCTATGGAGGCACACAAGTTGCCATCCGCAAACTGCAAATAGTAGAAGTAGATAGCGAACAAAACGTAATCCTCATCAAAGGTGCTGTACCTGGAAAACCAGGCGGTCTATTGAGTATTACTCCAGCCAACATTGTTGGAGCAAAATAATTAGGTGTTAATGACCGATAAAAAATAACTATGGTTAATTACGCAGTTAAAAATTGGCAAGGAGAAAATGTCTCAGAGGCATCCCTTGAACTAAAAGTAGCAAAAGAAGAAACAGCTAACCACATTGTTCACCGAGCTTTAGTAAGACAAATGACTAATGCTCGTCAAGGCACAGCTTCATCTAAAACCAGAGCTGAAGTGCGTGGTGGAGGAAGAAAACCCTGGAGACAAAAAGGTACAGGAAGAGCTCGTGCTGGTTCGACTCGTTCTCCCCTCTGGCGTGGTGGTGGGGTTATCTTTGGTCCCAAGCCCAGAGACTTTAATCTCAAAATGAATCGCAAAGAGCGACGTTTAGCCTTAAGGACTGCCCTGGTTAAACGTTTAGAAGATGCAGTAATTGTGGAGAACTTTTCTGAGCAAATTACTCGTCCCAAGACGAAAGAAATGATATCCGCCTTTGAGCGTTGGGGCATTGACCCTCAAACTAAGATCCTAATGATTCTTAGCGATATTTCAGACAATATCCATCTTTCATCCCGCAATATCAGCAACGTCAAAATGCTCAGAGCTAATGGGCTTAATATTTACGACTTGCTTAATGCCAACAAAATCGTAATCACTGCTGATGCTTTGGCTCAGATCCAGGAGGTATATAGTGACTGATTATAATCCCAGAGACTTAGCCGATCTGATTCTCAAACCCATAGTCACAGAGAAAGCTACTCGACAAATGGAAGAGAACAAGTATGTATTTGACGTACTTCCCAAGGCTACCAAGCCAGAAATTAAAGCAGCAATTGAAAGCCTGTTTGATGTTTCTGTTACCAGTGTTAACACTCTCAAACTGCCCCGCAAAAAACGCCGAGTCGGTAGATATTTAGGTTACAAAGCTCAATACAAAAGAGCAATTGTAACTTTAAAAGAAGGGGACAGCATCACTCTCTTCCCCGAAGTATAAGTAAGGGAATTTTTCCTACCCGAAAAATAACGAGCGTCAAATTAACAACTTCAAACTTTATTAAAATTATGGGTACTCGTTCATTCAAGCCGTACACTCCAGGAACTCGTCAAGCAACGATTTCAGACTTTTCTGAAATTACTAAAACTAAACCTGAAAAGTCCTTAACTAAATATAAGCATCGAGTTAAAGGTCGCAATAATCGCGGGGTAATTACCAGCCGTCGTCGTGGAGGCGGGCACAAGCGTCTTTATCGCACCATCGATTTTAGAAGAGATAAACTAAATATTCCTGCTACAGTGATCGCTATTGAATACGATCCTAATCGCAACGCTAGGATCGCTTTAGTTGCATATCAAGATGGAGAAAAACGCTACATCTTGGCACCAGTAGGTATTAAAGTTGGTTCCGAGATTATCTCAGGTCCCGATTCTCCTATCGAAGTAGGTAACGCGCTGCCCTTAGGGAAAATGCCTCTTGGTGAAACAATTCACAATATAGAATTAAGAGTGGGCAGAGGCGGTCAAATAGTCCGCGCTGCCGGAACAGCAGCCAAAGTTATGGCAAAAGAGGGGGACTATGTCACTGTAGGATTACCCTCCAAAGAAGTGAGAATGATTCGTAAAGAGTGTTATGCCACTATTGGACAAGTGGGTAATGCCGAATTTAGAAACCTGAAGCTAGGGAAAGCAGGTAGAACCCGTCATTTGGGTAAAAGACCTCAAGTAAGAGGAAGTGCTATGAACCCTTGTGATCACCCTCATGGTGGTGGAGAAGGGCGCGCTCCCATCGGTAGAAGTGGTCCTGTTACACCTTGGGGTAAACCAGCTTTGGGGATGAAAACACGCAAGAAGAAGAAATCTAGTGACAAGCTGATTGTACGTCGTCGTCGCTAGTTTTTTGCTGGACTTTGTCCAAATCCTATTGTTTATTATTTACCATCTGTTTAATTATGGGTCGCTCTTTAAAAAAAGGTCCTTTTATCGCCGATAAACTTCTCAAAAAAATCGAGAAGCTAAACGCTGAAAACAAAAAAGAAGTGATCAAAACTTGGTCACGAGCTTCTACTATTCTGCCTCAAATGGTAGGTCATACCGTAGCTGTTCATAATGGCAGGCAACATATTCCTGTTTTTATCTCCGACCAAATGGTAGGGCATAAATTAGGTGAATTTGCTCCTACCCGTACCTTTAAAGGTCACGCCAAAAGTGATAAGAAAGCTCGCAGATAGCAAGATTTAACACCAAATACAACTATGGCAATAGATACTACACAACAAGCTAAAGCGATCGCAAAATACATCCGCATGTCTCCTCACAAAGTCAGAAGAGTCTTGGATCAAATTCGCGGTCGCCAATATCGAGAAGCCCTAATCATTCTCGAATTCATGCCCTATAAAGCTTGCGGACCAGTGCTCAAAGTATTGCGTTCCGCAGTTGCCAATGCAGAGCATAACCTGGGTATAGACCCAGCAACCTTAGTAGTCAGTGAAGCATTTGCTGATGGGGGACCAGTTCTAAAACGCTATCGACCAAGAGCCCAAGGTAGAGCTTATCAAATTCGTAAGCCGACCTGTCACATCACCGTAGCAGTTGCCCCCGAAGCAACTAAATAATCTAACATACTATTCCAGAGGAAATATTAGTGGGTCAGAAAATACATCCAGTCGGATTTCGTCTTGGTATTACCAAAGAGCATCAGTCTTGTTGGTATGCTGATACGAAGCGTTATCCAGAGCTTCTCCAAGAAGATCGTCGAATTAGAGACTATGTCTCTAAAGAACTTAATAATGCGGGGATTTCTCAAGTTAAAATCGAACGCAAAGCCGATCAAATCGATCTAGCAATTCATACTGCCCGTCCTGGAGTGGTAGTAGGTCGGGGTGGTACTGGCATCGAAAAGCTACGTACTGAACTACAAGGATTGGTTGGCAATAACCGTCAAATTCGGATCAACGTCATCGAAGTTGCCAGAGTTGACGCAGACGCAGTTTTAATTGCTGAATACATTACTCAACAGTTAGAGCGCAGAGTATCCTTCCGTAGAGTGGTGCGTCAGGCAATTCAAAGAGCGCAAAGAGCGGAAGTTCAAGGAATCAAAATCCAAGTTAGTGGTCGTCTTAACGGAGCAGAAATTGCCCGTACAGAATGGGTAAGAGAAGGCAGAGTTCCCCTTCATACCCTCAGAGCTGACATTGACTATGCTTATCGCACAGCTTTAACTATCTACGGCATTTTGGGAGTTAAAGTTTGGGTCTTTAAAGGGGAAATTATTCCAGGACAAGAAGATCTTGCCAACTCGGCTCCTGCTCAACCCCCACGTCGTCAACAGCGTCGTCGTCAGAAATTTGAAGACCGTTCCGAATAAACATCTTTCAATAGCAAATATCTAACTATGCTAAGTCCTAGAAGAACTAAATTTCGTAAACAGCAACGGGGTCGAATGAGGGGGATGGCTTATCGAGGCAGCACTCTCAATTTTGGCGACTATGCTCTGCAAGCTACAGAACCATCTTGGATTACTTCCCGTCAAATTGAAGCAGCCCGTCGTGCCATGACTCGTTATGTCAAACGGGGTGGTAAAATCTGGATTCGGATTTTTCCCGACAAACCAGTTACTATGCGTCCTGCTGAAACCCGTATGGGTTCTGGTAAAGGCTCTCCCGAATATTGGGTTGCAGTGGTTAAACCAGGCAGAATTATGTTTGAAATGGCAGGAGTTCCAGAACCCATAGCTAAAGAAGCAATGCGTCTAGCAGCTCAAAAGCTGCCCATCAAAACTAAGTTTATTACTCGCGAACAGGAGTACATCTAAAGCTAATGGCATTACCAAAAATTGAAGATGTAAGAAAGCTGGGCGATGAAGAATTAGGAGAAGAGATCCTAGCTGTCAAACGAGAGCTGTTTCAACTCAGACTAGAACAAGCAACCCGTCGTCTAGAAAAACCACATCTATTCAAACATAAAAAACATCATCTCTGTCAATTGTTGACTGTGGAGCGTGAACGCCAATTAGGAATCACCCCCACAACTGAATCCAAAGAGGAGTAATTTGAACTATGGCAGTAAAAGAAAGAGTGGGGGAAGTAGTAAGCAACAAAATGGATAAAACCATTGTTGTAGCTGTAGAAAATCGCTCCCCCCATCCTAAATATGGCAAAATTGTTGTCCGCACCAAGAAGTATAAAGCTCATGATGCTGACAATCAATGTAAAATAGGCGATCGCGTCAAAATTCGTGAAACTAGACCCTTGAGTCGCACTAAACGTTGGACTCTAGCGGAAATTCTCGAAACTAAAAATTCTTAACTTTTATTAGATAAATCTTACAGCCGTGATACAACAACAGACTTATCTTAACGTTGCTGATAATAGTGGCGCTCGCAAACTCATGTGTTTGAGAGTTTTGGGTAAAGGAAACTCCAGCTATGGTCACATTGGTGATGTCATTGTGGCAGTAGTCAAAGATGCCCTCCCCAATATGGGAGTCAAAAAATCAGATGTAGTCCGTGCCGTGATTGTTCGTACCAAGCAACCAGTACACCGTGACAGTGGAATGAGTATCCGTTTTGACGATAACGCTGCGGTCATTATCAACAACGATAATAATCCCAGAGGCACTAGGGTTTTTGGTCCCGTGGCACGGGAATTAAGAGAAAAAAACTTTACCAAAATTGTTTCTCTCGCCCCAGAGGTGATCTAAATGGCAACAAAAAACTTACAAAAACGCTTTAAAATGCACGTCAAAAAAGGAGATACAGTTCAAGTAATCTCTGGACGAGACAAGGGCAAAGTAGGAGAAGTTTTACAGGCAATTCCTAAAACTAGCCAAGTAGTCGTCAAAGGGGTGAATGTTCGCACCAAGCACGTGAAACCCAAACAAGATGGGGAATCTGGTCAAATTGCCACTTTTGAAGCTCCAGTGCACAGTTCTAACGTCATGCTCTATTCCGAGAAGGAAAAAGTAGCCAGTCGTATCAGCTACACTTTTACCGATGACGGTCGTAAAGTTCGGATGCTCAAAAAAACAGGCGAAATAATCGACTAATCCCTCAAACCAACTATTATTTCCTGACCCAGCCCAGGAACAGTAAGCAAAAAATAACATTATGGTAAGCGCACTTAAGGAAAAATACAAAACTGAGATTGTTCCCAAGCTAAAAGAGCAATTCAGCTATACCAATATTCATCAAGTTCCCAAGGTTAACAAAATAACCGTTAATCGTGGTCTAGGTGAAGCATCCCAAAATGCCAAAGCTTTAGAATCCTCTATTGCAGAACTGGCAACTATTACAGGGCAAAAACCAGTGGTTACTAGAGCCAAAAAAGCGATCGCTGGTTTCAAAATCCGTCAAGGGATGCCTGTGGGAGTGATGGTAACACTACGGGGTGATCGAATGTACGCTTTTTTAGAACGTTTGATCAATTTGGCTTTGCCTCGAATTCGGGACTTTCGTGGTGTTAGTGCCAACAGTTTCGATGGTAGGGGTAACTACAGCTTGGGAGTTAGAGAGCAGTTAATTTTTCCAGAAATTGACTACGATACTATCGATCAAATTCGGGGACTAGATATTTCCATAGTCACCACAGCCAATACCGATGAAGAAGGGCGAGCTTTACTCAAAGAAATGGGAATGCCCTTTCGTAAAAATTAAATCCTCAGTATCAACAGATAAGAACAGGACATAATGGCAGCAAACGATACTATATCAGATATGCTGACTCGCATTCGTAATTCATGCCTAGTCAAGCATCAAACCACTAAAGTACCTTCAACCAAAATGACAGTAAGTATTGCCAAAGTACTTCAGCAAGAAGGTTTTATCAGCAATTACGAAGAAACAGGAGAAGGTGTACAAAAATTCCTGTCTCTTTCTCTCAAATACCATGGAAAAAATCGTCAGCCCACTATTAGCACCCTAAAACGGGTCAGTAAACCAGGGTTAAGAGTTTATTCCAAACAGAAAGATATACCCCGTGTCTTAGGAGGTATTGGCATTGCAATTGTTTCCACATCTCGTGGAGTAATGAGTGACAGAGAAGCTCGCCGTCAGGGAGTTGGCGGAGAAATCCTCTGTTATGTCTGGTAATAAAAGGAGCAATTATTCATGTCTCGTATTGGCAAACGTCCCATACCAATTCCCTCTAAAGTCACTGTAGATATCAAGGGACAGCACGTAACAGTAAAAGGTCCCAAAGGAACTTTGGCAAGGGAAATTCCCAGTTTGATTGGAATATCCCAAGAAGGGTCAGAAATCAAGGTCATACCCGAAAACAATTCCCGTATTGCCCGTCAACGGCATGGTTTATGTCGCACCCTAATTGCCAATATGGTAGAAGGGGTATCTAAAGGATTTGAAAAACGTCTGCAAATCCTAGGGGTAGGTTACCGAGCTCAAGCTCAAGGTAAAAAATTAACCCTCAACGTCGGCTACAGTAAGCCTGTAGAAATGGATATGCCAGAAGGCATACAAGTTGCTGTAGAAAAAAATACCGAAGTTATCGTTGGCGGAATTGATAAAGAAGTTGTGGGTAATGTTGCCGCCAAAATCAGAGCAGTCAGACCACCTGAACCTTACAAAGGTAAAGGAATTCGTTACCTAGGAGAAATGGTCAGACGTAAAGCAGGTAAAACAGGTAAATAAAGCATATGAAATTATCTCGCAAACAATCTGTAGCCCGTCGTCATCGACGAATACGCAAAAAAGTCAGTGGTTCGCCCTCGCGTCCCCGTTTATCAGTTTTTCGCTCCAATCAACATATTTATGCCCAGGTTATTGATGATACTACTCACCATACCCTTGCAGCTGCCTCCACATTAGATGGGGATCTAAAACAGGAGTTGGGCTCTACTGCTAATCGAGAAGCTTCGGTTGCAGTAGGTAAGCTAGTAGCAAAAAGAGCTTTAGAAAAAGGCGTAACTAAAGTTGTCTTTGATCGGGGTGGCAATATTTATCACGGAAGAATCAAAGCCTTAGCAGATGCTGCTCGTGAAGCAGGTCTAGAGTTTTAATCACCAACCAAACTGAAACTAAAACTATGACAAAATCAAAGTCGCGCAAAAAAAATCGCGCCAAAGAAAAAGAATCTAATTGGCAAGAAAGAGTTGTTCAAATTCGTCGTGTCAGTAAAGTAGTCAAAGGTGGTAAAAAACTCAGTTTTCGCGCCATCGTAGTTGTGGGCAACGAAAAAGGACAAGTGGGTGTGGGAGTAGGTAAAGCTGCTGATGTTATTGGTGCAGTGCGTAAAGGAGTTGCTGATGCCAAAAAACAACTCATTGACGTGTCTCTCACCAAATCCAATTCCATTAACCACGTAACCAAAGGTATTGCAGGGGGAGCCAAAGTATTTATGCGTCCTGCTGCTCCTGGTACTGGGGTAATTGCCGGGGGAGCAGTCCGTACTGTCCTAGAATTGGCAGGAGTCAAGAATATTTTGGCAAAACAGTTAGGCTCAAATAGCCCTCTCAATAATGCCAGAGCAGCAATTGATGCTTTAGCGAGTTTGCGAACTTTTTCAGAAGTTGCCAGAGAAAGAGATCTTAGTTTGGAGCATTTATACGCTTAATCTCGTATAGGAGAATATTGATGAAATTAAATGAACTAGCACCAAATCAGGGGGCGAAAAAGCGGAAGCGTCGAGTTGGTCGGGGAATTTCCGCTGGTCAAGGAGCAAGTTGCGGTTTTGGGATGCGGGGACAGAAATCTCGTTCGGGAACTGGGACTAAACCTGGTTTTGAAGGGGGGCAAATGCCTTTATATCGCCGAGTTCCCAAGCTCAAATATTTCCCTGTAATTAATCAGAAAAAATATACTGTAATTAATGTGGAGAAACTCTCTTCCCTAGATCCTAATACAGAAGTAACTCTTGATTCTCTAATAGACAAGGGTATTGTAACTAGCAATGACGGATTACTCAAAATCCTCGGCAATGGGGAAATCAATATTCCCTTAAACGTTAAGGCAGCAGCTTTTACTAAAAGTGCTAAGGCAAAAATTGAAGCTGCTGGCGGAAGCTGCGAAATTATTACTAAATAAGCAAGAACTGGATTTGGTTTATCATAAACTTTGGGGTGTGACAACTCAATAACATAAGATTTAACACCACACAGTTTAAATTATTGCTAACCACAAC
>JASJDF010000077.1 GCA_030065715.1 Xenococcaceae cyanobacterium MO_188.B19
GATTTTCGTGGGGGACGTAGTGCAGCCCAAAACATTATTCCTGCTTCTACAGGTGCAGCTAAAGCGGTAGCTTTGGTGTTACCAGAATTAAAAGGGAAATTAACAGGAATGGCTTTCCGTGTTCCCACTCCCAATGTATCTGTGGTTGATCTCACCTTCAAAACCGAGAAATCCACCACTTATCAGGAAATTTGTGCTGCAATGAAACAAGCTGCGGAAGGTGAGATGCAAGGAGTTTTAGGTTATACAGAAGACCCTGTAGTTTCCACTGATTTTACAGGGGATCCTCACTCCAGTATTTTCGATGCAGGGGCAGGAATAGAATTAAATAGTAATTTCTTTAAAGTTGTTTCCTGGTACGACAACGAATGGGGTTATTCTAATCGGGCAATTGATCTTATACTATCTATGGCAGAGAAAGAAGCCAAAATTA
Organism: Xenococcaceae cyanobacterium MO_188.B19; assembly: GCA_030065715.1. Taxonomy (GTDB): domain Bacteria; phylum Cyanobacteriota; class Cyanobacteriia; order Cyanobacteriales; family Xenococcaceae; genus JASJCP01. The sequence continues at coordinate 434 of JASJDF010000077.1, forward strand.
TGACTAGTGTTTAAGGAACGAGAAAGGAGAAATGTCATATAAGAATATATCCGCAAGTGTATCCTTTAGGGCACTTTCGGATCACAAACCAGGAAATTATTCCCTTCTACTTCCTTTACTGGGCGCGAACCTTGCGACCCAGTGCCTACCTCTTACCTGATAAATTCTTTGATTACAAGAAATATTTAAGGAGAACTAATGTTAAATCAGTCAGAAGCGGTTATTGAGGCGATCGCAGCTAGAGAAATCCTCGATTCTAGAGGTCGTCCTACCGTAGAAGCAGAAGTTAGATTAGAAACTGGTGCAGTAGGTTTAGCACAAGTTCCCAGCGGTGCTTCTACTGGTTCATTTGAAGCTCATGAGTTAAGAGATGAGGATAAACATCGCTATGGGGGCAAAGGGGTTTTAACCGCAGTACGTAATATCAAAGAAAAGCTAGTTCCTGAGTTAGTCGATATGGATGCGCTGGATCAAGCCAGTATCGACTATAAAATGATTAAGCGTGATGGTTCTCCCAATAAGAAAAATATTGGCGCAAATGCGATTCTTGCCGTATCTTTAGCTAATGCCAAAGCAGCAGCTATCGAGTTAGATATTCCCTTATATCGTTATTTGGGAAGTCCTCTCTCTAATGTGCTACCTGTCCCCATGATGAATGTGATTAACGGTGGGGAGCACGCAGATAATAATGTGGATTTCCAAGAGTTTATGATTATGCCTGTGGGAGCAGATTCTTTTAAAGAAGCTCTCAGATGGGGAGCAGAAGTTTTTGCTTCTTTGAGTAAGGTATTAAAAGATAAAGGGTTACTATCTGGGGTAGGTGATGAAGGCGGTTATGCTCCTAATTTGAGTTCTAACCAAGAAGCTCTGGATTTACTTATTACTGCTATTGAGAAAGCAGGTTATAAGCCAGGAGAAGAAATTGCTCTGGCAATGGATGTGGCTGCCAGTGAATTCTATAAAAATGGTAATTACATTTATGATGGTGCATCCCATTCTGCTACAGAGTTTATTGATTATCTAGATAAATTAGTCAGTCAATATCCCATTATTTCCATTGAAGACGGACTTCACGAAGAAGATTGGGCAAATTGGAAACTTCTAACTGAAAAAATGGGCTCAAGAGTACAGTTAGTAGGTGATGATTTGTTTGTTACTAATCCTACTAGATTGCAAAAAGGCATTGATACAGGAGTGGGTAATTCTATCTTGATCAAACTCAATCAGATCGGAACTCTAACAGAAACCTTAGAAACTATCGACTTAGCCACTCGTAGCGGTTATCGTTCAGTTATAAGTCATCGTTCAGGAGAAACAGAAGATACTACTATTGCCGATCTTGCTGTAGCAACCCGCGCTGGTCAAATTAAAACTGGTTCTCTCTGTCGTAGTGAACGGGTAGCTAAATACAACCGTTTATTACGTATTGAAGAAGAGTTAGGCGATCGCGCCGTTTATGCAGGAAAAATTGGTTTAGGACCTAAATAGAGGGACTGGGGAGGCAAGGGAGACAAGGAAGACAAGGAAGACAAGGGAAATAAGGGAGCAAAAAGGTTTGATCCTGTTTCCTAATATGCCCTACCTCCTAACTCCTACCTCCTACCCCTTACCTCCTACCTACTACCTACTAACTACTAAATTAAGACAAATCATCATGCAAACAAAACCGCAACAGTCTGTAAATCTAGATTCTTGTCCCACCGTTGCGACGGAAGATGACCGCACTGGGATGAGTCAAGAGACCCTCAGACGAGCTTTTTTAGATAATCTATTCTATCTTCAAGGAAAAGATCGTAATAATGCTTCTTTAATGGATTATTATTATGCTCTGGCTTACACAGTACGCGATCGCTTACTCCATCGCTTTATTAAAACAGGACGCACCTATCACGAACAAAAGGTTAAAGTTGTTTCCTATCTGTCGGCTGAATTCTTAATGGGTCGCCATCTGGCAAATAATCTCTTAAGTTTAGAGATCTACGACAAGATGGAACAAGTCTTGTCTGACTTAGGACTAGACCTAGAAGAACTAATTGAACAAGAACCCGATCCAGGTTTGGGAAATGGGGGTTTAGGCAGACTTGCAGCTTGTTTTCTCGATTCTCTAGCGAATTTGGAAATGCCTGCTACTGGTTATGGTATTCGTTATGAGTTTGGTATTTTCCGTCAAGTACTACAAGATGGTTGGCAGGGAGAAGTGCCAGACAACTGGTTAATGTATGGTAATCCTTGGGAAATTGCCCGCCCTGAAGATACAGTAGAAATTGGTTTAGGGGGCTATACAGAAGCCCATCACGATGAAAAAGGACATTATAAAGTTTGTTGGATACCAGAAAGAAAAGTTAAAGCGATTCCTTTTGATACTCCTGTCGCTGGGTATAAAACTAATACGGTAAACTCTCTGCGTCTCTGGAAAGCAGAAGCTAGTGAATCTTTCAACTTTGAAGCTTTTAATGCTGGTAATTATGACCATGCAGTAGCAGAGAAAATGAGTTCTGAGACGATCTCTAAAGTTCTTTACCCCAATGATAATACCCCCCAAGGGAAAGAATTGCGCTTAGCACAACAGTATTTCTTTGTTGCTGCTTCTTTACAAGACCTAATTCGCATTCATCTCAATTTATATCCCGATCTAACCAATTTCCACGAACGCTCTGCTATTCAACTGAATGATACTCATCCCGCAGTAGCCGTTGCAGAATTAATGCGCTTATTAATTGACGAATATGATATCTATTGGGATCAAGCTTGGGATATTACTCAAAAAACTCTGGCTTATACCAACCATACTTTAATGCCAGAAGCTCTAGAAAGATGGTCAGTTCATCTATTTGGTAAGCTACTACCTCGCCATTTAGAAATTATCTATGAACTAAATCACCGCTTCCTAGAAGATGTTCGTGTTTGGTTTCCTGATGATGAAGACTTAGCAGGAGAACTTTCCATTATCGAAGAAGGAGACGAGAAAAAAGTTCGCATGGCAAACTTAGCCTGTGTAGGAAGCCATGCTATCAATGGAGTAGCAGCATTACACACAGAATTACTGAAAAAAGATACTTTAAAAGCTTTTGCTCGTCTTTGGTCGGAAAAATTCTTTAATAAAACTAATGGTGTTACTCCCCGTCGGTGGATACTGATGAGTAACCCCAAACTCGCAGAATTAGTAACGGAAAAAATTGGGGGCGGTTGGCTCAAAGATTTAGACCAAATGCGCGGGATTGAGAAATATATCAATGATCAAGCTTTCTGTGAGCGTTGGCGAGCCATTAAACAGGAAAATAAAGCTCATTTAGCAGCTTACATCAAAAAAACTCGTAATATCGATGTCAATGTCAATTCGATTTTCGATGTGCAAGTTAAACGCATCCATGAATACAAGCGTCAACATTTAGCAGTACTCCATATCATTGCTCTCTATAATCGCATCAAGCACAATCCCAATATAGATCTTGTGCCTCGCACCTTTATCTTTGGTGGAAAAGCTGCACCTGGTTACTTTATGGCAAAACTGATCATTAAATTGATTAATTCTGTCGCCGATGTAGTAAATAAAGACCCTGATGTGAGAGGTCGCATTAAAGTGGTCTTTTTGCCTAATTTCAGCGTATCTCTAGGTCAAAAAATCTATCCTGCTGCGGATCTGTCTGAGCAAATATCCACCGCGGGTAAGGAAGCTTCTGGGACTGGTAATATGAAATTTGCCATGAATGGCGCACTCACTATTGGTACTCTTGACGGAGCGAATATTGAAATTCGGGAAGAAGCTGGTGCGGAAAACTTCTTTCTCTTTGGTTTAACCGCAGAAGAAGTCTATGCTATGAAAGCAGATGGCTATGATCCCATGACATACTTCCAGGAAAATGCCGAATTACGGGGTGTAATTAATCGCATTGCTAAAGGGGATTTGAGTCACGGTAATCAAAAGTTATTTAAACCCATTGTTGACTCCCTGCTCTATCACGATCCCTATATGCTATTAGCAGATTATCAAGCTTACTCCGAATGTCAAGACCGAGTAGGTGAAGCTTACAAAGATCAGGAAACATGGACTAAAATGTCAATTCTCAATTCCGCTCGTATGGGTAAGTTTTCCAGCGATCGCACAATCAAGGAGTATTGTCAAGAAATCTGGGGTGTGGAGCCAGTTAAAATCGATCTAGAAGCTTATCAATAATTAATAAGCTCTAAAATCTGGCATTAGGGGACGTTTAACTAACGTCCCTTTGCTATTTCTACTATTTTAAGGAATAATTTAAGCAAAATATTTTGTTGATTTATTTGCCCAAAAAATAGTATTGAAAAATACTTTATAAAATTCAATTTTTTAAAATGATAGGCGATCGCATCTTCTACTAATCAAAAATTTCAGATAAATCCACAACTAATCCAGGCATGATATCTTCGCCAGAGAGAGTTCGAGGATTATTAACAACTTCTTTCTCTTTTCCCTGACGATAGATTTCGACTTGTTTGTCATCGGGATTAATTAACCAACCTAATCTGACCCCGCAGTCAATGTATTCTCTCATTTTGTTCCGTAGGTTGCTTAAAATATCGGTAGGAGACATTAACTCGATGACAAAACAAGGGTCAATTGGGAGATACTTTCTTCTTTGTTGTTTGGTCAAACTATTCCATATAGAAAGAGGTATCCAACTAACATCAGGAGAGCGAACTGCATCATTCGATAATCTGAAACCAGTAGAAGAATCAAAAACTTTTCCCAGTTTGCTTTGTTTATTCCAAATACCAATTTGAATTAAAAGATCGGAATTTTTTTCGCCAGTTTCACCACCAGTAGGAGACAGGAAGATTAATTGTCCTTGAGAGTTAGTTTCCAATCGAGCATCGGGATTGTCGCGAGAGAGGGTTTCAAGTTCGCGATCGCTAATTTTGCCAATTAGAGAAGAAAGATTTAATGGCAGACTAGTCATAGAATCTATTTGTGTGAAATGAGATAAAACTATTTTATCGTGTATTTTTAATATAGCGATCGCATAATTATAAACCCATAAATGATAAATGATAAATGTTTAACTTCCAGAAAAAAGCGATCACTAAGTGGCGCGGGTACGCGATCGCGAATAAAATTAGAAACGATCCTTATTATCGCTTTCAAACCCTAAGAGAGATTGAAATTGCTGTAGAATTGGGCATCAGAATTGATGTAAATCAAGCTAGTGTTGATGATTGGTTGCGCTTACCAGGAATATCAATTCATCAAGGAAGACTGTTAGTTGAAATGGTGGCAAAAGGGGTTAAATTACTTTCTATTGAAGATATAGCTGCGATTCTTGGTATTACTAGTGCCAGATTATATCCTTTAGAGCCAATTCTACAATTTAGTTATTATGATCGCTTTACCTCCCTTTCTCCCGAAAGAGTCAATATTAATCAAGCTTCTCAACTACAACTTACTCAAATTCCCATTGTCGAAAAGGATTTAGCAGAATCTATTATTCATAATCGACAAGAAGTAGGAAAATACCGCAATATTGCTGACTTACAAAAGCGTCTTAGTCTAGATAGTGAACTAGTTTCTCAGTTGATGTATTATTTGCAGTTTTAATTCAAAACAGGAACAGAATTAAAATTGACTGCTGCTTCTATGGAAGAAGCCAAAGCCAAAATAGTACTTTCTGCTGCTGGTTTACCAATCAATTGCACTCCTACGGGTAAACTATTTCCATCTAATCCTGTCGGTATTGCGATCGCTGGTTGTCCTGTAGCATTCCAAGCAGGACAGGGTAAAATCCAACTAATAATCTTGGCTAAAGTTTCTTCTGGTGTTAAATCAGCAAACTCTCCCACTTTAATAGTTGGGTGCATATAAGTAGGCAACAATAAAACATCATAATTGTCGAATAAACTGACAATTTGTCGTGAAATTATCTGCATTTGGTGTACTGCTTGTAAATACTCTCCTGCACCACTCGATAACTCGGCAATCCACCGATTCATCGGACTTAAAGCTTCTAGGGGAATGCCAGCAGACGTGATACCTGCACTCCAAATTATGGTAAAAGGTTTGATCAAAGGAGTCCAATCCAAAGGAATTTCAGTTATTTGATGTCCCATTGTTTCTATGATGCTAACTACCTGAGTAACACTGTCTCGACAAATAGAGTGTGCCGAGCCTTCAGGTAAAATAGCACTGGCAAAACCAATAGATAATCTGGGTAAAGTTTGTTCTGTAGCAGTTAAAAAAGGTATTTCAGGATCGTTCAGCCAATAAGGATCGCCAGTGATATAACCAGACATAATATCTAATAAGGCAGCACCATCTTTTACGGTACGAGCTATTACCCCATTAGCACTAATACCATTTTGAAAATCTCCTACAGGTGCATAAGAAACTCTGCCACGACTAGGCTTAATTCCTACTAAACCACAACAAAAAGCGGGTCCTCGAATCGAACCACCGCCATCATTGCCGTGAGCGATCGCACATAAGCCAGCAGCTAGCGCCGATGCTGCGCCACCACTAGAACCCCCTGGAGTATAATCTAAGTCCCAAGGATTGCGAGTTGGGATAAATCCTGGAGATTCTGTATAGGGTAGAGAACCTAATTGGGAAGTTGCAGTTTTGCCTAAAATAATTAATCCTGCGGATTTAATCTTACTTACCACTCCATCATCGTATTCAGCAATTTGTTCTTTGAGAGCTGCAACACCATAGCTAATAGGCATTTGAGCTACTGCATTTAAGTCTTTGATCGCTGTAGGAACACCGAAAAGCGGGGATAAGTTGGTAATATCTTTGGTCTTGGCTATTTGTTCAGTTTTTTGTTTAGCATCCCTAATGGCTGATTCTGCTGCTACGTGATAAAAACAACCTAACTGAGGATTATAAGTTTCAATTCTAGCTAAATAGAGTTCTACTAATTCTAAAGGAGAAATTTCGCGATCGCGTATTAATTTAGCCTGTTTTAAAGCAGGTTTAAATACGATACTTGTATCTCGATCTGAAAGCATTAATTGTTATTTGCTCATTGATAAGTAATTTAAGCCTACTGTAAATTATGAAGAGATTAAACTAAATTTTTATAACAACTAAGAGGCAATGCAGTACGCTTTTTAATATCAACCAAAGATTTGAATGCACCAGCTTTTTCTCTCTCTTCAACAATTTTTTTTGCTGTCGCACTATCTAAATTACAAGCGATTAATTCCTGTACGGAAAAACTATTAACTCTGCGCCAAGAAATATCTGATTCTTTCTTAATATCGTAGCCAAAAGTAATCAACGGTTCAATTTTCCTAAAAACTCGCTCAGGAATACCAGACAAATCTGCCAGTTCTTCTATGCTAGTAAATATATATCCTTCATCCCGTAAATCTTCTATATCATTCGCATAGACAATAGGCAAGTTCAAATCATACACAAGTTCATCTTTAGAACAATCATTAATATCTATTTGTCCTCTTTCTTGTGCTAATAATTTAGCTATTTCATAATTATCAATAGATGCGGTTCTAGATGCAACTTTGACTAAATATTTCTTTCTAATAGTAAATGAAGTTACAATTTGAGCTAACCAAATAATAATAGCAAGCTCACTATAACTTAGAATTAATCCTAATCCAAAAAGAGTTAATCCATAGTATTTCCAACTAGATATTTTCGATTTATTTCCTGCATAAGTAATTGCCAGTCCTCCCACAACTGGGAGAAAAGACCACCAAACCCATTTAGGTGTTTCGTCAATCCAACTATTTTTAATAGACATCACGAAATCATATCCAAAAAGTCACTTTATTATAGAGAGTCTAAATATTTTCGACGTTTTTGCTCATATTCTTCTGCTGTAATTATCCCAGAATCATACAGTTTTTTTAGATCGGTAAGAATAGCTACATTATTTCGTGGTGATTCTCTAGGAATTGTACTATAAGGGGTTTTATAGTCGATTATATTATTATATTTGGCGTTAAATCTTTGGTCTGACATTAGGAGAATGAATATAAAATCAAAAAAGGCTAATATTCCTGGTATAAATGTCCAACAAAAGAGTAAATATAATATTCCTGCTCCCCCTTCTCCTAAATAAAATTTATGTATTCCAAAGCTTCCTACAAAAAAAGCTAATAAAGCTGCTACTATTTTATTTTTCATAATTTCAGTAATGATATTTTACTCAGACAATAGTATTTTCTTTTTGGGAGTCAACAACTTTTTTTTATTATTCCACCAGTAAATTAATAGAATTAGGGATTTACATTCCAAAAAAACTATATATTCTTTAAGAAAAAAGTTAATCTGAAGCTGAGAGTTAAGATAAAATAATATACCTGCTATTAAAAATAAAAAATATATGTTTCGTCTTTTCATTTAAGTCGAATTAATTAGTATTTTAAGTAAAGTGTAAGCTTCATCAAGTATCAAATTAACAGTAGATAGCTCAATAAATACTTATATCATTGAATTGATTTTAACTTAAGTTATCAGGGATTTTCTGACTTTTTAATTATTAATTAACAGAATTTAAGTAATAGGGTGCTACTTTTGTATGCTCCCTATTAAGCTGATGGTGATTAACATTGCATGGTGAGAAAAGTAGTGGCGCAGAGGAGCGAGATTACTATTTTGTCTCCTAACTTAAAAATACCCAGTTTAAATGCGTCTTAGCTTATGAGCAATCAACTATGAATATCCGTAGGTGTCCTAAAGGATTCCTAAAGGATACACCTTCGGATAACCGCTGCCCCTGACCTTACGGTAGTCCCTTCGGGAACGGGAACGGGTAGAGCTACGCAAGCGCATATATCCTTTAGGACAATCAACAATCAACGATTAACAATGATCAATTACTGTTAGCTAAAGCATCTTCCCAAACTTTAACCGTAGCATCAAAACTACCACTAGCTAGATAACGACCATCAGGACTAAAAGCTAAAGTTTCCACCCAGTTTTTATGTTCTTTGATCCTAGTAGTGAGTTCTCCTGTTTCTAAATTCCAGATGATAATACCATCGTTACCAGCACTAGCAAGAATAGGACGATTTGGGTGTAGAGCGATCGCCCTTATTGCTCCTCGATGTCCAGCAAAAGTATTGAGTAATTGTCCTGATGCTAGATCCCAAACCTTAATAGTGCGATCGCGACTAGCTGTGATTAAGGTTTTACCATCGGGAGTAAAAACTAAACCACTAATCATTTTATCGTGAGGCTCAAACTCTGATGTATAAGTTCCAGTGCGGATATTCCAAAACTTAACTGTACCAGTGAGATCCCCACTAGCAAGTAAATATCCATTGGGATGAATCGAGAGCGCATTTACTGGATTACCTGTTTTAGTGAGAGTGTAGTGAAGATACTGGGGTAAAATGCCGATATCCCATACTTTCATCCCATCCAAACTACCACTAACTAGAGTTCTACCATCAGGAGAAATTGCCAAGGCAGTAATACTACTATCATGTTCTAAAAGTAATGACTGATAGTCCCCTGATTGCCAATTCCAAATATTAATGTCGGAATCTTCTCCACCACTAATTAGATGTTTGCCATAAGGATCCATTGCCATGGCTAGAATACCACTGCTTTGGGCGCGTAATTTAGTTAAAGACTCTCCTGTAGCTAAAGACCAAATTCTCATTTGAGCATCATTAGTCCCTCCACCACTAATTAATAGGGAACTATCAGGAGTAAATAATAAAGAATCCACTGCTCCTTGATGCTTGTTCAAAGTATGGACTAAACGGACTCTACGCCAAGGGGTAATATAAGGCTTAGTGGATTCTGGAGTAATTTCAATTTCTTCTACATTGGGTTCTAGTTTTTGTGGTGTAGGAATTTCATGAGCTTTAATTGCTATGGAACTAGTTAAACCTAAACTAACAGCGATGACAGAGTACTTCGCTATTGGCGAGATCATTGCTACTAGTTTTCTGCTGAGCAATTTCATAAAATACCTCACAAATACTAACTTAAATTATTTAAGCATTAGATCGCAGTTGATGGTTGATTGTCACTCATTCAATTGACCTTTGATCATGATTTTTGAATTGTTTTTACCGTAAAGTAACAAAACCACTGCCAGAATAATCTAGGAGTGGTTTTGTGAACTATATATTAATTGGTTTTTTATATTTAGGGTCTTTATATTGGCTGACCCCATTTCAACTAATATATAGAATCTCAGACTTTTGAGTGATCACGAATTTTCATAATCTTTTCTTTATATTTAGTTCTGCAAAGAAATATTACTTTTATTTGATTTTCATTTGTTTGATGCCAAAGATATTCCCAGTTTTTTAGAGAGCCAGACTTCAAAGTTATGAATCGGGTAAGAACGAGCTGCGATCGCAGGATCGACCATTGGCTGTACTAAAATAGTGAACATTCCTAAGCGGTTTCCCGCTAATACATCGGTAAATAGGCGATCGCCAACCATTGCCACTTCTTCTATTGCCAAATTCATAGCAATTGCAGCTTCATGAAGTTTACGACGAGAGGGCTTTTTGGCACCAGTAATAAAAGGGAGATTCAGAGCATTCGCAATACTACCAATACGATTTTGACTCAAATTATTACTTACCAGCCAAATACTAACTACTTGCTTCATCTCTTCTGTCCATTTTCGTAGCTCCACAGAAACAGTTTTTTGTCTCATAGGTACTAAAGTTTCATCTACATCAAGAATTAGACCTTTAATATAATGGCGTTCTAGAATATCGGGAGTTAGATTGATAATGGTGTCTCCCAAAATTAAATCTGGTTGTAATAATAGTCTTTTGGACATAATTTTTATTCGCTAATTAGTGATTAATCCTAGATCTGTAAACTCCGAATTCCGTAAGCGTAGCGACTACGATCAGTCGTTCCAAGCTACAAACTCTTATTTAATTATTTCTTTGCCTGAATAACTTGCAAGCTTCCACCAGCATACAAACTTTTTTTAACGATCTCAAAATCCTGATTAGTAAGTAGGGTAGTTAAATCTGTTTTTAACAATTGCCAGGCTGTTTCGGTTTCAAACAAGATCATAAAAATACTCACAGGCAACCAATAAAGGAGATTAGTGGGGGGATGAAAATCAACTAAGGTAAAAATTCCTCCTGGCTTTAAGACTCGATATACTTCTTGTAGAATTTGCTCCAATTCTTCTGGTGTCATTTCATGTAAAGCCGAACTAGTATGTACCAGATCGAATTGATTATCATCTAGAGGCATTTTTTGTGCCAACCCCTCAACATAATTAGCTTGGGGAACATTTTTTTTAGCCCTTTCTATGGCAATAGGAGAAATATCTAATCCTGTAACGCGATCGCTATATTGAACTAAAAATCGGGTAGTTTGACCTGCACCACAACATAAATCTAGTACCTCAGTGCTTTGATCGATCTCTAAATTTTCTAAAGCTAGTTGACGAAATCGCTTTTCTCCTCCCACACTCAAAGCTGCTGCACGGGAAATTCCATCATAAAGCCATTGATATTGATAACTCAAAGTTCTAAGAAATGTTGCCAAGTTATTATCCTCTTAGTAAAGTTCTGTATATTCTGACAATTGAAAACCCACTCCAAGATATATTGTTAAAATTGGTAAAGAAACTAAACAATAAATATAAGTTATAAGAATTATGGGGCGAGTTGGGGTTTTATTATTAAATCTAGGTGGACCAGACAAAATTGAAGACGTTCGACCATTTTTATATAATCTGTTTTCCGATCCAGAAATTATCCGTTTACCAGTCAAGATACTGCAAAAACCTTTAGCTTGGCTAATTTCTACCCTGAGAGCTAAAAAATCTCAAGAAAACTATCTAGAAATTGGTGGTGGCTCTCCTTTACGGCAGATTACAGAAGAGCAAGCTGAAGCTTTAAAGGTAAGACTGGAAGAAATGGGGCAAGACGCTAAAGTTTATATTGGAATGCGTTATTGGTATCCTTTCACGGAAGAAGCGATCGCAGAAATCAAACAAGATAATATAGAACAGTTAGTAATCCTCCCCCTATATCCTCAATTTTCCATCAGTACTAGCGGTTCTAGTTTCCGTGTCCTTGAAGAAATGTGGGAAACTGATACAACCCTCCAGAATATCAAATATACTCTGATCCCTTCTTGGTACGAAAACCCTCAATATCTTGGAGCAATGGCAGATTTAATCGCTAAAGAAATAGATAAAAGCGAATCTCCAGAAAATGCTCATGTTTTCTTCAGTGCACATGGTGTACCTATGAGCTACGTTGAAGAAGCAGGAGACCCTTATCAAAAAGAAATCGAAGAATGTACCCGCTTGATAATGAAAACTTTAGGGCGCAACAATCAATACACCCTAGCTTATCAAAGTCGGGTTGGTCCCGTCGAATGGCTGCAACCCTATACAGAAGATGCCCTAAAAGATTTAGGAGAAAAGGAAATCGAAGACTTAGTAGTAGTTCCCATTAGTTTTGTTTCCGAACATATTGAAACTCTCCAAGAAATAGACATGGAGTATCGAGAAATCGCCGAAGAAGCGGGAATTCATAACTTCCATCGTGTTCCAGCTTTAAATACTCATCCTGGTTTCATCAACTCTTTAGCAGAATTAGTTACAGAATCTCTTGATTCTCCTCCCTGCACTTTTGGAGAAGTAACTCATCCTAAGAAGAACATGAAGATGTATCCCCAGGAAAAATGGCAATGGGGAATGACTACCGCAGCAGAAGTGTGGAATGGGCGTTTAGCGATGTTAGGCTTTTTAGCACTAGTCTTAGAAATAATCAGTGGAAATGGTCCTTTACATTTAGTTGGCTTGTTGTAAGTTTATCAGATGGGTAGGGTAGACAATACCCACCCTATTCTTTAACTGATAAAAAAAGTAGAACTAATATATTTTTTTCAAGACATAATAATCAAGCTTCCCATTTGGTAAATCTTGCTTGGAATAGTTTTCTTGAATATAGTTATTAATTTGACTATTTGCATACACAAACTTTTTCATTCTGGAAAGAAGAATTTGCTCAGGTTGATAATCTCGTAAAACATTATATAAAACTTCATGTTTTAACTGACCTGTTTTCACCCGTTTGTATGAGAATACTGCAATTTCAGGAGGAACAAGTAGATCAGCATAAAAAGCATAAATTGGAGCATCAGTAAAAACCCACTGAGTTTGCTTTTTGTATTCTGACAAAACATTAACTACTGCAAAATCTGCGGATTGATCTCTTTGAATACTAGGGACATCTATTTTAGGCTTAAGCCTTGTTAACATAATAATTATTAAAATACCTGATATAGCAGCAATCAATATTTTTTGGCTCTGAGATTGATTATTTTTAGATGAAGAGGTTTGTTTTTGGAAAAATTGTACAAATGGTAGAGAGCCATAGGCAGCCAACCAGGCTAAGGGAATAGAAATTACTAAATAGTGATGTGTCCATACTGGTTTGTGATTGAGCAAAAGAAAAGTAGCTGTTCCTAACCATCCAAGAGGAAAGAGTGCTTCCCATCTTTGTTGCAGGAAAATTATCAATATGCCAAAACCAGCCATGAGCAGTAAATCCCAGTCTTTGATGGCGAATTTTCCTAAGACATTCAAACCATTTTTATTTTGAAATACTTGTCTAGTTTCTTGACTAAAATGAGTTCCCACCAGTTGCTCTTGACTCAAAGCATTAAATAGTAATGATATTAAACAAAAAACAATTACTAGAGTGGCAAGATAAAAAAATACATTAGTATATATTTTCTTCTGCTTTAACTCATGAACTATTGTATTGACGTGAAAATCTTCAAAATCAATCAAAAATAAGACAATGATTGGAATTAAGAAAACTGCAAAAAATTTAATTTGTAATGATAGTGCTAGAAATACTGCTGAAGCTATAAGTAATAATAAGTTATGTCGTTTTTGCTTGTATTTAATTAATAGATATATAGATATAATTACCAATGATAAGGAAGAAACTCCAATCATTACTGCAACACTATATCTAATAAAACCTTGAGAAGCAGCTAATGATAGCGCACCTACAAAAGCTGGAATATGTCCTAAATAGATTCTAATGATTTCATAAAAAAACCAAATTAAGAGTGCAGAAAATAACAGTGTTAAAAGACGACCAGAGAAAACGGATTGTCCTACTAATTTAAACCAGAAGGATAAAAGTGCCGAGAATAAGAATGGTTGATCACTCCATATTTCTATGTGAGGATCAAATCCTTCTGAAAAGAGAAAAGCTTTCATTAATTGTATTCCTTCATCCGTATTCGACTCAAATTCTTTCTGCATGGGAATAATTTGAGGAACAATTACTATTGCTAGAAATAAAAACAACAATAACAATAAGCAATATGTG
>JASJDF010000078.1 GCA_030065715.1 Xenococcaceae cyanobacterium MO_188.B19
ATTATTAGAACGTAAAAATTCTCTTCCTTTTCTTCTTTCTGGTGCAACTTGTTTGCGTTTAGTCATTACTAAGCGAGGAATAATATCGGTGTTTTCTAATCCAGCTTGGACAAATTCACTACACATAGGTTCTCCCGAACCTTCAGTACGAAAAATGGTTTCCGACTGAGTTGTTCTTAAAACTACTAAACCAATAGTTCTTCCTTGAGGAAAGTTTTCGTAAGTTTCAGCAAGATATGGTTTTAATTGTTTGATAGTCATGGTTAATAAATTTCCTTGATTAATTTACTGTGGTAATTTCTTCTGATTCGGTTTCAGAATTACTTTTTGCTTGTTGGCGTACATCTTGTAAGAAAAATAGATAAGCTGCTTCGAGAGTCTTTTTATCTGCCAAGATTTTTTCTGGACGATCTAAATAAACTTCAGCAAATAATTTTCTCAATACGTCATAATATTGTTTGACTTTTCCGTATTTAGTAGCACCTACTCCGTGTTCCCTAATACGATCTAATCTTGTATGATAATCCTGCACTAATGCTGCAAAAATAACATCCCAAGGCATATGTGATTTTCTACTACGAATTGCCGTAATAAATTCACTAAAAGGTTCTACTTGAGCAGTCCTTTTAAAAGAACTTCCCCATAGTTTTCCTTCTACAGCAACTTGAGCAGCTTCTTTCAAGTATTTAGTTAGTAATTCATTTTGTTCTGGCATAAGACTATTTAGTAAAGTGGTTAATGGCTCTTTAATTTTATTCCAGTAATATTCCCAATTAGGGTCGTCCTGCTCTCGCAAAATCCAACGATATAAAACAAAATAAAGATCGAATGGTCGTTTAACTGCACGAGCTAAATCGTATAAGCAATCATCTTTTTTCTCTAAACTTGCTACCGATATAGCTAAATTTCCAATACAGCGCAATCTATCTCGAATTTCTTCTGCTGTTACTTGTTTTTTTCGTTCTTCTACTGATAAATGACCTATTCTTTTATAGCTTCCATTACCTAATAATGGTTGCAAACTAGATGGTATTCCTTCGACTCTTCCAAAGTAATTACTTTCTGGATTTATCTCTAAATTACCAGTAACGGCAAAAGGGAAGCCTCGTTCTAAAGATAATGAAAGCTCTAATGCTAAGCGTAATGATTTGAGTAAAGCAACTGAATAATTAACATCGCCCCAAATTACTGGTATGGTAACAACAGAATATATGAAATTAGGACGCTTAGGTAAAGCAATACCAACGGCTTTATTCGCCTGAAACTCTAAAATATTATCTTTATATAATTTCAACTCATCTACCGTTACCGTTCCACCATCACCATTAACAGCAGCAGTTCTTTTCAAAAAATCTCGCCAGATTCTGAGTAATTCTGGTGCTGCACCTTGAGGTAAAGAGAAGTGTAGATATAAGGGCTGGTGTTTCTTTGATGTTGGTAATTTTGAACCTACTGCAATAAGCTCATATGCCAACGCAGCTATTAAATTTCCCCTTTTAACTGGCTCATCATCATCTCCTCCTGGAAATCGGTTTGAAAACATTTGAACTTTAGTATCCAAAGGCATTTTGGGCTTTTTAAGTTTTTCAACTTTTCCATAAGTAGCTCCTAGAGAACAACGCTGTTTAGAATCGGCATTGATATAATTTTCTAACTCATTATTTTCTTGCCAAGAAATTTCACTAGGTAAATTTAATACTTTAGAAACTTCTAAAATTATTTCATCAGATACTTCAGAAGTTGAGTTTGATAAATTATTTTCTAATCTTTTATCAAAAGAATCTCTTAAAGCACTAATTACTATATTCATCCCTCCACTTTCATTAACCGTTTTAGCAGCAAATAAGCACCTTCCGTATAAAGGATCGAAAGGTTCTAGTGCCTTAATTTGTTCGGCTGATAAACCAACTATATTTCCTATTATTTCCCATACTTTTTGTGTTTTTATTCCTGCTGCTCGATAACTATTATATACGGCTTTTAATCCTTCGGATATAGCAAACTCTTCTGCATTATTCAGTAGATCTAATACTAATTTTTTAGCTTTGTTAACAGCATTAATTCCAGCTTTATAACTATATTTCATTATGTCTTTTTGAAGTGAAACCCTTAATAATAAAACAGCAAATAAACAGTTTATTTTTATAAAAATATTCCAAAATTTTATCGGGACATAATAAAATTTTAAATCCCAAAAATATTTAAGTTGAAATTTTGCTTTTTTCTTCTCTAAAAGAGCTTGTACGCATTCCAAAGATTCTTCTAAATCTTGTTCAATAGCTTTTCGATCTACTTTGATCCCACTTGTTCCTGGTGTAATTAATTGTTCGATATTACCAGAAAAAACTTGATCGATTTTCTGTTGCCAGACAAAAGCAATTTTTTTTGTTAGATCTTTACTAGGTAAAGTTCCTCCTTCAAATAAAATCCCGTCAGGAAAAAAAGCTAAATGAACTAAATTATGTTTTTTTAATACTTCTTCACAAGCACTGAGTAATAATGCTGTGATATAACCTCTATTTTCTGTTACTTTAATTCTTAATAAATTGCAAGGACGCTTAAAAGCAATAGTTAATTCATTTTGTACTTTTTTAAATCTTTCTGTTTCTGATATCCCAAGATCGAACAAATCTGCTGCTATTAGCATTGCAGTGTAGCACTTAATGTTTTCATCTTCTGGAAAAAACATCATGCCATCACTAATATTATGTCCAGAATGTCTTTCACTTAATTTTCTGACTAATTCCCAATCTTCATCGTTATTAATAAAATCAATGACTCCAGCTAATTTTAATTGTTCTTCTAAAAAAGCTTTGTCTCTAGCTAAAGTTTTAACATTGCGCTTTTCTTTATCTAATTTATTTACGTCGTGAATGATTGCTGCTGCTAAAATTACTTTTCGTATCTCTTCAGCTAATTCTGCTACAGAAGTTACCGTCAAAATGAACTGACATACAGAATCTAAGTGTTCGGCTAAACTTCTACCTTTCCTAACTCCATATTGATAATGTGTAGCAAATCTTTTATATAAATTAGGACGAATATTTTCAAAATATATCTTTTCCAAAAATGGTGTATCTAAAAGTGACATATTTGTTACTTGATATATTAATTAACTGATAACTTGGCAACATAATTGTCGCCAAAGTTGTTTTATTTTTATGCAAACAAACACTAGATATGCTTGCGATTATTTAACTAAAATTTGCTTTATTTTAATCTTTAAATCTGGTAACTATCTAACAACTACATTCCAAACAATCTCGGTATCAACGCGAAAATATTCATGAACCAGAACATTACGGAAATCACTCATATCTTGCCAAGGTATTTCAGGATAATTAGCAATAAAACTTTGAGACATTGCTGCTGAAGCTTCACCGATAATCTGCAAATGATGAATAATCCAAATTTGAATTAACTCATCTTGCTCAAAAACTTGTTTACCTCTGTTGGCATACTTCTCAATACCATCAATAGCTTCCAGGATATCTTTTAGCCTTTCTCTGTTATCTCTCATAGAGGTTTGGCTTCTTGTAAAACCTTCTCTCTAATACGCTCTTTTAATCCTTTTTCTGTTACTATATCAACTTTCCTTCCTAACAATTGCTCCAAATCTCGAATTAAGCCAACGGGAAACCAAGGACTTAAGTTCTGTCCTAAATCTACTAATAAATCGATATCGCTATTCTCATCGGCTTCTTCTCTAGCTATGGAACCAAATATCCTGACATTACAAGCACCATGTTTATTGGCTAGGCTGATAATTTCTTCTCGTTTATTTTGTAAAAGCTCTGAAATATCCATATTTACTAGCAATAAAAATTGCTTTCGCTCTAATGAACTGTTGATGTTTTTCATCTTGGCATTCATAATTTAGAAAGTCAATAAAATTTCGTACAAAGTGTACGTACAAATATGGGGCGTAAAGGCGAATCAATTACACTTTCTCTCAAAGATTACGAAAAACAGGTTTTAGAAGAGTTAGCAAGAGAATACGGCATGATGTGGGGCGATCGCCCAAATATTTCTAAATTATTTAAAGCGATCGCAAACAAACAAATACTCATAGCAGCCAATCATGATTGGTCAACTGAAAAAATAGAAGCTCTAGACAGAATTAGCAGAATATTAGTAGATTTTGGGAAAATAGAAGAAGCAAAAATAATTGCTCGAATATTATGCGATCGCAGCGAAATTAATAATCCTTTACGTCGTAAAATAGAAAACTTTTTGGAACTAGATATACCTAATTGGAAGCAAAAATTAGACAGTTTTATTACCCGCCAGCAGCCTTTTAAATTAGTTTATCAAGATGCTAGCGATCGCATATGGCAATACACTGTTTTGTACGCAAAAGTAAAACCCATTGAGAAAAGATTATATCTTTTATGTCGCTGCGAAGAAACGGCAGAAAATAGTGATATTAAAGAATTACAACATAATTGGAGCTTGAGATTAGATCGAATTAAAGAAGCGGAATTGATTGAAATAGATCGCAACTGGGAAAATGATTTACAAAAAATCACTGTAGAATTTCATCTTTTTGAAAGACTAGCATTGAACTATGAAGAAAGACCAGAAGATATTAGTGTTGAACCAAAAATAAATGAGGACGAGAAACCCTATATACAAGTAAAGAGGAAAATTTTTAGTACTTTCTGGTTTTATCGCGATATAGCTGGTTATTGGGAAAATTGTGAAATTATTGCTCCCGATAATGTTCGACAAAAGTTTATAACTGAAAAACTACAATTACTGGTACAGAAATATTATCTTCATTGATTCAATCAATATTTTTGTGTTTTATATTACAAAATGATGCGATATGATAATTTGGTGGAAAAAGCGATCGCATATTCTGCTTATAACGGTAAGATAAAACGTAAGTACAATCTAAGACTCAGCACTCTGAATAGCCTTTGTTAGTCTCGCTGGAAACATTGAAAAAACATACCTTGAAATACAACTATAGAGAATAATGGTAAAAACTCCGATTTCTCCTGACAAAAAAAAATTGTCAAAACTAGAAGGAATCAAAGAACGTAGTAATTTTTTGCGCGAACCCCTCGCCACAGAGTTGTATCAGGATACAACTCATTTTACGGAAGAGGCAATCCAAATCCTGAAATTTCACGGCTCTTATCAACAAGATAATCGTGATAATCGAGTCAAGGGTCAGGAAAAAGACTATCAAATGATGTTGCGGACTCGTTCTCCAGGGGGCTTTATTCCGCCAGAATTATATTTAACTTTGGATCGTCTTAGTGATGATTATGGTAATCAGACTCTGAGAATTACTACTCGTCAGGCTTTCCAGGTTCACGGGATTCTTAAGAAGAATCTCAAAACCGTCATGGGAGATATTGTCCGTAGTATGGGTTCAACCTTGGGAGCTTGTGGAGACTTAAACCGTAATGTGATGGTAGCCCCTCCTCCCTACAAAAACAAGCCAGAATATGACTATGCTTGGGAATATGGCAATAAAATAGCTGACTTACTGACTCCCCAAACAGGAGCTTATTACGAAATCTGGGTGGATGGGGAAAAAGTTGTCAGCGCGGAAGAAGCAGAAGAAGTTAAAGCTGCCAGACAAAAGAATGGTACAGGAACAATTTTTCATGATTCTGTAGAACCAATTTACGGCACCCACTATATGCCCCGTAAGTTTAAAATAGCCGTTACCGTGCCTGGGGATAACTCCATAGATATCTATACCAATGATGTGGGTTTGGTGGTTATTACCAATTCTGAGGGAGAATTAGAAGGTTTTAACGTCTTAGCTGGTGGGGGTATGGGACGTACCCATAATAAAGAAGAAACTTTTGCCAGGATGTCTGATGAAATCGGCTTTGTAGCAAAAGAAGATATTTATGATTTAATCAAGGCAATTGTAGCCACTCAAAGAGATTACGGCGATCGCGTTCAACGTCGTCATTCTCGCATGAAATATTTAATCCATGATTGGGGTGTAGCTAAGTTTAAAGCCAAAGTGGAAGAATATTTTGGTAAAACCATCACACCCTATCGGGAACTACCTGCTTGGAAATATCAAGATTTTCTGGGTTGGCACGAACAGGGAGACGGTAAACTATTTTTTGGTCTATCTGTAGAAAATGGACGGGTTAAAGATGAAGGAGCCTTTCAGCTTAAAACTGCTCTCAAAGAAATTATCCAGCAGTTTCAGCTTCCCATGCGCTTAACTGCCAATCATAATGCTATTTTGTATGAGATTGACCCAGCTAATAAAGCAGCCATTGAGAACATCTTCAAGGAAAGGGGAATTGAAACCAATGTAGAAGCAATCGATACTCTCACTCGTTATTCCATGGCTTGTCCTGCATTACCAACCTGTGGATTGGCTGTAACCGAGTCAGAGAGAGCTTTACCAGGAATAAGCGATCGCATTCGCCAATTATTGACTAAACTAGGAATGGCAGAAGAACATTTTGTCATTCGCATGACTGGCTGTCCTAACGGTTGCGCCCGTCCCTATATGGCAGAATTAGGCTTTGTTGGTAGTGCGCCAGAAAAATATCAAGTTTGGCTGGGAGGAACCCCTGATCAAACTGAACTGGCTCAACCCTACGAACAAAAAATGCCTGTTCAAGACTTAGAAGCCTTTTTTGAGCCGATCTTCGTCTTTTTTAAGCGCGAGCGCAAATCTCAAGAAAGTTTTGGAGTCTTTTGCCATCGTGTAGGCTTTGATGCCATTCGTCAATTTTCCGCCAATTACAAATTAGGTAGCTATATGGAAGAAACCACTACTAAGACCAAAAAATTCCGCAAAAATCAAAAGCGAGTTAGTGTTCCAGACGAGTTATTTCCTCGTCTCAAAGAAGCATCACAACAGGAAGGAAGACCCATGAATCAGATTATTGCTGAAGCTCTAAACGACTACTTTGGCAAAAAAGCTAGTAGCTAGATTGAGGAACAAGGAAGGAGGAAGGAGGAATGAGGAACAAGGAATAATAATCTCCCCATCTCCCCTATCTCCCTTATCTCTCACTAATATCGAATACGAGGATCGACAAAAGCATTAATAACATCGATCGCGATACTGGCAAAAACCACAATAATGCCGAAAAACACCATAATTCCCTGAACTGTGGGATAGTCTCGCAGTGATATTGCCTCATACAAGCGATTTCCTAAGCCAGGCCAAGAAAAAGTTACTTCAGTTAATACTGCACCTCCTAATAAGGCAGCAAAGGTCAGACCTAATACGGTAATTACGGGAATTAAAGCATTTTTGAAAGCATGGGAAATTAAAATAGTTCTTTCCCCTATACCTCTAGCTCTCGCTGCTTCTACATACTCCGCTTGTAAAGTTTGCTTCAGATTGATCCTGACAATGCGCTCAAAAATTCCACTCAGCAAAATTCCCAGAGTGATGCTAGGTAAAGCTAGATAGTATAAAGCCGTAAATAATAATTGCCAATTACCCGTTAACAAGCTGTCAATGGTATATAAGCCTGTGATTTGAGGTGGGGTAGCCAGATTAACGGGAAAACGAGTACCAAGGGGAAACCAACCCAGCTTAACGGCAAAAATTAACTGTAAGACCATTCCCACCCAGAATAAGGGAAGAGAATAGGTAATAATGCCAAATAATCGCCCACCAATGTCAAAAATTGTCCCTGGATTCGATGCTGCGATCGCGCCTACACTAACTCCCACAACCACAGCTACAATCATGCTAAAAAAAGTTAGCTCTACTGTGGCAGGAAAGTAATCTTGAATCACATTCCACACTGATAAACCCCTACTGCTAAGGGAGCTACCAAGGTCAAAATGGAATAAATCTCCTAAATAATTAAAATATTGTTGTAATAAAGGTAAATTTAAGCCTAATTGCTCTCTTAAAGCTGCTTTTGCTGCTTCAGGGGCGCGGGTTCCCAAAATTGCATCAGCAGGATCTCCAGGAGTAGCCCTTAATAAAAGAAACACAATAGTTGCGATCGTTAATAGCATCAAAGGAGCTAATAACAACCTTGCTAGCACATAGTATTGTAAAGCTTTAGAACGGGACATACTAAATGAGGGATTGATAACTGACATCAAGATAGCGTTTTTTACGCTTTGTGAGTTATCAAATCAGTGAGTAATTCAATCAAAAGGGCGATTGCCAATACCTAATTCTTTTTTACTGCGCTTAAGCTGTTTCCATAATTGCTTAATTTGCTTATAAGCTTCCTTGGGTGGAATTTTTCCCCCAGTTTCCAAATTGCAGATATAGCTGATTTTTTGAGCAAACTCTTGTAAATTAGCGTTAAAAACTAAATTTTCAGGGTGTACATTACCACGATAGGGATTGCGAGGATAGAGAAAATTATTTTTATCATTGTTAGAGTTCATTTTAGTACTATAAATATTTTTATTAAATTAACTAAGCATCTGTATTGATTAATAAATATTGGTCATAATATCCTATTGTAGATTGGAGCAAAAGCTCATATTCTCTAGGATTGATCGATGTTTAATCAATGGTCATGAGCAGATAATATTCCCATTTTAGCGACTTCTTAATTTACAGTTAACCTTACCTTAACCCAATTGAGTCTGGGGTCAACTTGTAATTGCTCAATATGAAGTATTTTCTTGCTTATCTAAACCGTTAAATCTTAAAATCAAATTTCTCCAGATTAGTAATACCCCCCATGTCACTAAATACAAAACTTTACGAAGGCAAAGCCAAAATACTTTATCCCACAGAAGATAACGAAGTACTATTGACAGTTTATAAAGACGATGCTACTGCTTTTAATGCTCAAAAAAAAGGGCAAATTCACGGAAAAGGAGCAATCAATTGCACCATAACCGCAGCTTTGTTTCAGATGTTGGAGCAAGAAGGGATTGCTACCCACTATATTGACTGCCCTAGTCCTAATCAAATGCGGGTTAAAGCAGTGAAAATTATTCCTGTAGAAGTAGTGGTGCGGAATATTGCAGCAGGAAGCTTGTGTCGTCAAACAGGATTGTCAGAAGGAAAACTCTTACCCAAACCATTAGTGGAGTATTATCTCAAAGATGATGATTTAGGCGATCCTTTGCTTACACGCGATCGCTTGTTCTTATTAGAGATAGTAACCTCAGAACAATTACAAATCCTGGAAGAGGTGGCACTCAAAATTAATCACCATCTACAAGAATTTTTCACTCGTTGTAATATCACCCTGGTAGATTTTAAATTAGAGTTTGGTATAGACGCTCAAAACCAAATTTTACTAGCAGATGAAATAAGTCCTGATACCTGCCGTCTATGGGATCAAACCGAAACCGATCCAGAAGCTAGAGTTATGGATAAAGACCGTTTTCGTAAGGATTTAGGGGATGTAGAATCAGCTTATCAAAGAGTTCAGCAAAGAGTTTTATCGGTATTATAAACATTTATCCTAACTTCTACTGAACCTAATCTGATGGTTATTAATCTTACGTTATAATTGTCACGGAATTTTTTTAAACTACTTCTGTGAAATCATTTGCTGCTCAAAAACAAGATAAATCCTCAACTACTGAAAAACTTGTAATTATTGGTTGGCGAGAAACAGTAGCATTACCAGAACTAAACGTAGAACAAGTCAAGGCTAAAATCGACACTGGAGCTAGGTCTTCTACCCTTCATGCCTTTGAAATTGAAGAGTTTAAACTTAATCACAAATCTATGATTCGCTTCCAGATTCATCCTCGACAACGAGATAACAAATATATTGTTAAGGCGGAAGCAGAATTACTAGAATATCGAAAAGTTACAAGCTCCATTGGACATTCTCAAATGAGACCGACCATTTTGACCACAGTGGAATTGGGAGAACAGCAGTGGCAAATTGAATTAACCTTGACCAATCGTGATGTAATGGGTTTTCGGATGTTATTAGGTCGTCAAGCAGTACGCGATCGCTTTTTAGTCAATCCAGGAAAATCTTTTTTGCAAAGTTCCAAACATCCACAAAAATATTATAAGTACATACCATAAATTAAAATGAAAATTGCTATTCTCTCCCAAAATTCGGCTCTTTATTCCACCAAAAGACTCAAAGAAGCAGGAGAAGCCAGGGGACACGAAATGCGAGTTATTAACTACTTGCGTTGTTATATGAATATTACTTCCCATCGTCCCAGTATTGTCTATAATGACAAGCCTCTGGAAAATTTTGATGCCATCATCCCTCGCATTGGTGCATCCAAGACTTTTTATGGGACAGCAGTAGTACGTCAATTTGAAGTAATGGGAGTCTTTAGCACTAATGAGTCCCAAGCTATTTCTCGCTCTCGTGACAAATTACGCTGTCTGCAAATTCTAGCCAAAAGTGGGATTGGTTTACCCGTTACAGGATTTGCCCATGATACTCAAGATATTGATGGTTTAATTGAAACTGTTGGTGGCGCACCTTTGGTAATCAAATTACTGGAAGGAACTCAAGGCATAGGGGTAGTATTAGCGGAGACCTATCAAGCAGCCAAATCAGTAATAGAGGCATTTCGGGGGCTAGATGCCAATATCTTAGTACAAGAATATATTAAAGAAGCAGGAGGCGCAGATTTGCGCTGTTTTGTAGTAGGAGGTAAAGTCATCGCAGCTATGAAACGTCAGGGAGCAGAAGGGGAATTTCGCTCTAACTTACATCGTGGTGGCAAAGCGCAGATTATCAAGCTAACTCCCGAAGAAAGAAGCACCGCGATTCGCGCAGCCAAAGCCATGGGTTTAAGAGTAGCAGGAGTGGATTTATTGCGCTCTAATCATGGACCAGTAATTATGGAAGTTAACTCTTCTCCTGGTTTAGAAGGAATTGAAAAAGCCACAGGAATTGATGTAGCAGGTAAAATTATCGAATATTTAGATAAAAATGCCCAATCAGGAACAAATCGCGATCGTATTAAATACTGAATTCTCGAATTTTAATACAAATGACTAAAGACAAAAAACTCATAACTATTGCTATAAGGTGAGTTATAGCCACAACTGAGTAATTATCGATATCTATTAGGAACATCTATTGATATAGTTAGTCTTAATTCGGAGAATGCAAAGAAAAATAAATTTTCCTTGCCGACTCTGTTAAATGCGAAAAAACTGTTACAGTATCAATTGCTTGATTTTGGTGTGTGGAAGTGCTAGAAAAAAACAAAAATGTAGGTCTATACTACTGTCTCAAGATTATAACGACATCTTTAATCTTTAGCGTAGGACTATCTTGGGGTGCCAAAGCTGAAATTATTGCTGCCGTACCCAAAGAAGAACTAATCAGAAGGGATTCCACGACGGAAATCCCCAGGGAGGGAAAAACCGCTAAAGCTAAAGTAGTTTCAAAAAGCTTGACACCTCAAAAATACGATGCCCTAAACTCATCAAACATTGTACCTGTATTGGTTAAACAGCCAAAGTCAGCACCCCTAACACTGCTCCCTAATCCTAAGAAAAAACCAAAAGTATTACCCAAGCAACTTAATCTTCTTGCCACTAAATCCCAGCAAGTTGCAGAAGATTTGGGTAAAAATGATCATGAATCCCTGACTATTGCTAGTTCATCATTGTTAGTTGCTGATTCCCTCCAAACAATCAAGAAAAATACCGAACCAGTTATTTCTAATTCTGTTTCGGCAATAATTGCCCAAGAAACAACACCTTCAGAGACCGAAAATCCCCCTACAGAAACTACACCAGAAACTGAACAATCCCCAGAATTGTCTCAGCCTACACCAGAAGAACCGAGAGTTTTGGTTGCAGAAGTAGCAGTAATCGGGGTAGAAGGAGAATTAGAAGATATTGTTTATCGTGCTATTGATACTGCACCTGGTCGAACTACTACCCGTTCCCAGTTACAAGAAGATATTAATGCTATTTACGCTACAGGATTTTTTCAAAATATCGAAGTATCACCACAAGATACGCCGTTAGGGGTTAGGATTGCTTTTTTGGTCACACCGAACCCTATTTTAAATCAGGTAACCATTCAGACTGTACCAGCAGATTCAGATAAGCAAGTATTGCCACCAGAGAAAATAGATGAGATATTTCAAGAGAGTTATGGACAAATACTGAATCTGCGAGAATTACAAGATGGTATTAAGCAGATTAATCAATGGTATTCAGACAATGGTTATGAACTAGCCCAAGTAGTAGGTTCTCCAGAAGTTTCTCCCAGTGGAACAGTAACTTTAGTTGTCGCCGAAGGGGTTATTGAGGATATTCAAGTCAAGTTTTTTGATGAAGAAAATGAACCTACTGAGGGAAAAACCCGTGATTTTATCGTTACTAGAGAAATTCAATTACAACCAGGAGACGTATTTAAAAGGGACATTGCCCAAAGAGACTTAAGACGGGTATTTGGATTGGGCATTTTTGAAGACGTGAGACTTTCTTTTAGCCCTGGAGAAGACCCCACCAAGGTAGTAGTTAACGTAGAAATAATCGAAAGTAGTACTGGTTCAATTGCAGCTGGTGCTGGTTTTAGTTCTACCAGTAATTTATTTGGTACGGTGAGTTATCAACAGCAGAATTTAGGGGGTAATAATCAAACTCTCGGAGGAGAATTACAGGTAGGGCTAGAAGAGTTTTTATTCGACTTGAGTTTTACCGATCCTTGGATTGGTGGTGATCCTTACCGTACTTCCTATACAGTTAATGCCTTCCGCCGTCGCTCTATTTCCTTGGTATATGACGGTGACGATGATGATATTAGAACTGATGATGGGTTTGATGAAAACGGGGAAGAAAAAAATGGGGATAGTCCCAGAGTTGTGAGAACTGGAGGGGGAATTAACTTTTCTCGTCCTCTAGCCAAAGATCCTTTCACCAGGGCAGACTGGAGATTATCCACAGGATTTCAGTATCAGCGTGTAGCAATTAAAGATGATGATGGGGATATTGCTGAAAAATCCCGACCCAGTGATGGGGCGCAGAATCTTGCTTTTAGTGATAGTGGTAAAGATGACCTATTTATCTTCCGTTTTGGAGCAACACGCGATCGCAGAAACAATCGCTTACAACCTACTAAGGGTTCAGTATTGCGTGTAGGAGCAGATCAAACTGTTCCCATTGGTTCTGGTAGTATTTTCTTCAGTCGTCTCAGAGGAAGTTACAGCCACTATATTCCCATTAGCTTAATTAATTTCTCTGACGGACCCCAAGCTTTAGCTTTTAATGTTCAAGCTGGAACAGTGATTGGAGATTTACCTCCCTATGAAGCTTTTGTTTTGGGTGGTAGTAACTCAGTGAGAGGATTTCCCGAAGGAGAAGTAGGAAGTGGCAGAAGTTATGTCCAAGCTACGGCAGAATACCGCTTTCCCATTTTCAGGATAGTCGGAGGTGCTTTATTCTTCGATTATGGCAGTCTGATTGGTACAGATAGTGATGTACCAGGAGAGCCTTCTGTGAGAAGAAATTTACCTGGTAGTGGTTTTGGTTATGGTGTGGGAGTACGGGTTCGCTCTCCTTTGGGACCAATTCGGGTAGATTATGCCATTAATGAAGATGGAGATAGTCGGATTCACTTTGGTATTGGGGAGAGGTTCTAATTAGTTAGTGGTTAGTAGTTAGCGGTTGTTTGATAAATGAAATGACTAATATTCTGAAAACAGCTTTTGAGTTATCTGGAGTGGGTTTACATTCTGGGGTCAATACCACAGTGAAAGTGATTCCTGGAGAAGTTGGTCAAGGAAGATATTTTATTCGTATTGATTTACCAGATAATCCCATAATTCCCGCTAATGTCACCTCCGTTAGTCAAACCACTCTCTCTACAGAATTAGCCGTGGGAGAAGCCACTGTTAGAACTGTAGAGCATTTATTAGCAGCTTTATCTGCTAATGGCATAGAGGATGCTCGTATTGAAATTGATGGAGCAGAAGTCCCATTGTTAGATGGCTCCGCCCAACTTTGGACAGAAGCTATTGCTGAATCGGGCATTGAACCAAGCTCAGTAAAATCCCAAAATTTGCCTGAGTTAGACACTCCAATTTGGATTAGGGAAAGTGATTCTTTTGTAGCTGCTATTCCTGCTACGGAAACTCGCTTTACTTATGGCATAGATTTTCCTTATAAAGCGATCGCCAATCAATGGCATAGTTGGAATCCTGCTACAGAAGATTTTGCCCAAGAAATTGCTCCTGCTCGTACTTTTGGGTTTGCAGAACAAATTGAACAGTTACAGCAAGCTGGTTTGATTAAAGGCGGAAATTTGGATAATGCTTTGGTTTGTAGTGAAACGGGATGGTTAAATCCTCCTCTCCGATTTAATAATGAGCCAGCCCGTCATAAGTTATTAGACTTAGTGGGAGATATGAGTCTCTTGGGTTCATTTCCTAATGTTCATTTTCTAGCTTACAAGGGGAGTCATAAGCTTCATATCCAATTAGCTCGGCAATTAGTTAATAATTTATCAGCTAGTACCTAGAACACCAATTCAGTAATCTCAAAAACCCTAGTTGAGAGAGACAAGGGGGACAAGGAAGAAAATCACATTTCTGCGTGAAAAATGCTTTGGACTATCTTCCATAGTTAACTTTGTCCCGCTATATGTGGCATTTTTGACCTATTATACTTTTTAGCCAAGATACCAACTGGGTTCTGTAAACTTAAAAATTATCGCAATGACCACTGATTCAGAAACACTTGATTCTCAAATTCTCACAGTAGAACAAATACACGAACTCTTACCCCATCGTTATCCTTTTGCTTTAGTAGATCGTATTCTGGAGTATGTGCCAGGAGAAAGAGCTGTTGGGTTAAAAAATGTTACCTTTAATGAGCCTTATTTTCCTGGTCATATTCCTGGTCGCCCTCTAATGCCTGGAGTGCTACAAATAGAATCTATGGCACAGGTAGGAGGCACAATCTTAATGCAGATACCTGAATTGAAAGGTAAATTTTTTGCTTTTGCTGGTATCGATAAAGT
>JASJDF010000079.1 GCA_030065715.1 Xenococcaceae cyanobacterium MO_188.B19
ATTAAACTAGACTTGCTACTACTAGCTTTTGTAGAAAATGTGATTAATTAGGTATAAACAACATTATTCATTGTTTTTTCTTTTGATTTGCTTGATTTGCTGTATCATTCCAGGAAGCCAAAAAGGTGCAGACAATATTGCTAAAATTAGGGCAGGAATTGCCATAACCAACCAAACACCAATAAATAAATAAGACTGTAATTTACCTTTGGTTGCATATCCCATCATTCTCCCCATCAAACCAAATTTGTCCCAGCTCGGAATTGCCCCCATATTTTGTAAAGTTGATTCCATTATATTTAAACTTTCATTAGAAATTTTAGACATAGAAGAAACTTGGGGGTATAAAGGGTCATCCTCGGATATGTCTATTTCTTTAGCTATTTTTATAGCTTCCTGTTGTGCCAAAAAACCCTCACGGACTTTACCGTTGAAAGGGTACACAAAACTAAGCTCAATTAAAGTATATATTTGAAATTTTTTATTGTCTGTTTCTCGATAAATATCTAACGCTGTTTGATAATCAATTAATGCTGATTGGTATTTTTTTTCCCCAGAGTAAGCCTTCCCTCTTAAAAAAAAAGTATATCCATTGCGATCGCTATTTTCAATAATGTAGTTTAAATTATTAATTGCTAATAAATATTGTTGCTGCTCTATCTGTTCTCTTGCTTCTTGTATTAAGCGATTTAAATTGTCATTTTGTTGAGTCACAATTCATTAGACTTTTAGATATATTATCTCCGATAACTAAATTATAAATATCAAATATTAGCAAGTCAATAGTAAGAGTCGAGCATTCTCCCATCTTGCTCGGAACAAAAGATAAATAATAAATCTTCTAGGGGGTGAATAATTATAGTTACCTTTATATTATTTATAATTCGCTGGTAGTAAACGTTCAAATATGTGCCAATTATCAGAATAATATTCATTAGAAAAATCAGCAGGACTTTTTGCTGTGGTTTCAAGATATTTAGCTAGTTCTAGCGATCGCGATTGGGTGTAGTGTAGAAAACTCATAAAGCTTGGGTTTGAAAAAATAAACGACAAATTAAATTACAATAGCAATTTTTCCTGATTTTATTAGTACAAAAATATCTTGCGATATAGTCTTAGATCAAAATATAAATCTGAAACTTCAGAAGAAACTTAATCAAAGTATGCTGTTGAAAGCAGGATTTAAACTTTTACCGAAACGAGGCAAAGGTAGTCATAGTATATATAGGCATCCACTACTATCAGAAGACGTTAAGCTTTCGGGCAAAGATGGAAACGATGCTAAACCTTATCAAGAAAAGAATGTTAGACAAGCCATACAAGAGATAAAACGCCATGAAAGATAAATTAAAATATAGAATCTTAATCCAATGGAGTGATGAAGATGATTGTTATTTAGTATCATTGCCAGATTTATCAACAAAGCAAAAATGGGTAAGTCATGGTGATACTTACCAAGAAGCTTTAGAAAATGGTTTGGAACTTATGGAAGAATTGATCTATATTGCAGAGATGGATGGTCGAGCATTACCTCCGGTCCCAGAATTAGTGATTGTTTGACCTTGCATTTCTATCAAGCCGAAAAAAGTACAATTAGAGAAAGTGTGAAGTTTTAGAGCAATAAACTAGATGAATTCTACTATCGAACAATTACAAGCAGCGATCGCATCTAATAAAGAGAATGTGGATTATCTCGAAATTCGAGTCGAACAAAGTGAATCAACGAGTATATCTTTTCGAGGACATCAATTAGATGGGGTAGACCGCAGTTTTGCTTTATCAGGAGGAATTAGAGCTTGTCATAAGGGTGGTTGGAGTTTTGTTACTTTTAATGGTTTAGCTGAATTACAAGACAGGGTTACAGAAGCGATCCAGCAAGCCAAGCTAGTGGGTCAAGAAACCACCCAACTAGCTAACTTAGAACCTATAAAAGACACTGTAAGAGTTGAGATAGGTAGAGATCCTAGAGAGGTTTCCCTAGCTGAAAAACGAGAAATACTGGAGGCTTATAACAAGTTAATCCTTGATTATGACCCTCGTATTCAAACTACTATGTGTGCAATACGCGATCGCTTTGCCACTAATTATTTCGTAAATTCTACTGGTAGTTGTATCATTCAAGAAAGGATGGATATTTCTGGTCGTTTTGGCGCGATCGCGAAAGGAGAAGAGGGAATTGTGCGTCAGGGGTTTGAATCGGTTCACTCACGTACTGATTTTAATGCCCTAGTAGGTATTGAAGAGCGAGTATTAGGCGCAGCCAAAAGAGCTATTAATCAACTAGAAGCCAAATCTGTTAAAGGTGGTCAATATACAGTTATACTCGACCCCTATTTGTCTGGAGTATTTATTCACGAAGCCTTCGGACATCTTTCGGAAGCAGACTTTGTTTATGAAAACCCCCGAATGCAAGAATTACTCACACTGGGTAAACCTTTAGGCATTAAAGAACTCAACGTTACTGATGATGCTACGTTACCGAATCTCCCAGGAACCATGAAATATGACGATGAAGGAGTATTGGGACAGCGCAAATACTTAATTAAAGACGGAGTATTAACTCAACGCCTCCATTCTAGGGAAACCGCCGGAAAAATGCACGAAAACCCCACGGGAAATGCTAGAGCCATTCGTGCTAATTATCCCCCCATTGTCCGTATGACTAATACTGCAATTGAGCCTGGAAATAGTACTTTTGACGAGATGCTAGAAGGTATTGAAGAAGGAGTGTACGCAGTCAGAATGCTAGGGGGACAAACTAATGGTGAGATGTTCACTTTTGCAGCAGCAGAAGGCTACATGATTCGCGATGGGAAAATTGCTGAACCTGTAAGCGATGTAACCCTTTCTGGTAACGTCTTCCAAACCCTCCAAGATATTGAGGCGATCGGCAATGATACTATTTATACCAATGGTGGTTGTGGTAAAGGGGGACAAATGCCTTTACCTGTAAGTGTGGGAGGTCCCCATTTACGTATTAAAAATGTTGTAGTTGGTGGTCGCTAAATCAAGTTAACCTTCTGTAGGGTGGGCATTGCCCACCCTACTATTTATTATTGGGGACTATTTATTATTGGGGACAACCCAAAGAATCGCGAGTATCTACACCAGTTTCAGGATTAACCCCTTTAGCGTTAGCGCATAGTTGATTGACTTGCCATTTTTCTAATACAGCTAAACTAAAATCAGCTCCATCAATTTTGGCATCCTCAAAGCTAGAGAAAGACAAAATAGTTTCTTGGAAAATTGCATTAGTTAAATCAGCACCATCAAAATTAGTCAGATAAGCAAAACCGTAACTAAAATCAGCATTTTGCATATTAGCACCAGCTAAGTTAGACGCATTAAATACTGCGCCTCTCAAATCTGCATCACTAAAGTTTGCCTCTTCTAATTCCACTTTGGCAAAGTCTAAGGTTTGGAGATTTTGCCCTGAAAAATCCTTGTTTTTTAGTGCTTCTGGACTCAATTCACTAAAAGCAGAGGGAGTTACCGAAGTTGAACTTCCAGCCAAACTAGGGAGGGGAAACAAAAGAAAAATAAATAGCAACAAAAAGGCGCTTAGTCGGAGAAAATATTTCATGGATAATGTTGGATAGATAGATTTAGTTCAGAAGCATACAGTCTATAATTGTAAATCTTCTGATATCCTTCTTGGGAATGAAATCAAACCCTAACTAGTAAATTAAAACTCTCTTATGAGCGATCTGAACCTTCCAGACTTATTACAACAGCTATTAGATCAGCAATCTTTGTCTCAAACTCAAGCAGCAAAATTGATGACGGGCTGGTTACAAGAAGATATCCCCCCTGTAATGTCAGGAGCGATTTTAGCAGCTATTCAGTCTAAAGGCGTATCGGCAGAAGAGTTGGCAGGAATGGCACAGGTTTTAAAAGCCCAATCCTTACAACAAGATACTATTGTTTACGACACTCCCGTAATCGATACTTGTGGCACGGGAGGTGACGGCGCATCTACCTTTAACATTTCTACGGCGGTAGCCTTTGTAGCTGCTGCTGCGGGGGTTAAAGTGGCTAAACACGGTAATCGTTCTGCTTCTAGTAAAGTAGGTTCAGCTGATGTTTTAGAGTATCTCGGAGTTAAACTAACTGCCCCTAGTGAGAAGATACGATCAGCCCTAAAAGAAGTAGGAATTACTTTCTTATTTGCTCCTGGTTGGCATCCTGCAATGAAAAGCGTTGTACCATTGCGAAAAACCCTCAAAGTGAGAACAGTATTTAATCTCTTAGGTCCTTTGGTAAATCCTCTATGTCCTACTGGTCAGGTGATTGGAGTGTATGATGGAGTATTTATTAATAAAATGGCGGAAGCTTTAAATAAGCTAGGAACTCCTACCGCTATAGTATTACATGGTCGGGAAAAGCTGGACGAGGCAGGATTGGGAGATAGTACAGATTTAGCCTTACTCAGTGAAGGTAAAGTAACTCAAGCTACTATTAATCCTCAAGAGTTGGGTTTATCTGCTGCACCGATTACGGCTCTAAAAGGAGGAGAAGTATTAGAAAATGCACAGATTTTAACTAATGTGCTTCAAGGGAAAGGTACTCAAGCTCAAAAAGATGCAGTAGCTCTCAATGCTTCTCTGGCTTTACAAGTAGGAAAGGTTGTACCTTGGGGAAATCATCAGCAAGGAGTTGATAAGGCACAAGAAATACTTTCTAGTGGTTCTGCTTGGTCAAAGTTAACCGATTTGGTTGATTTTTTACAGTAAATTTATTTTAGTAATCCTGCATCATCGCCTTTTTCTACTCTTTGAAATATTCTTGATGCTGATAAGTTAAATGAAATGTCAGCATAATCTTATATTTTGATAATTATCAAATTCATTTCTCTTATTCCTCCTTGATAAGGGGGACTAGGAGGGAATCAAAACATCTTCATAAATATCTGCCATTGTCAATGTAAGTCCGACAGAATTTAGTTGCAGATCATCACTTTCACCCAAGGTTTCTACTGTCCAATTGCCATTATTATCTTTTCGATAAATTTCTACTTTGATTTCATCTTGAGAAACCAAAACGTATTCTTGTAAGCTTTCTAAAGATTGATAATTAATTCGTTTTTCTCGTCTATCTGTAGTTTGTGTAGAATCAGATAGAACTTCTACAATCAGATTAGGATTGGTTTTAAAGTATTTTTTATTGTCATTAGGATCGCAGGTAACTAAGAGATCGGGATAATAAAATATATCTGCTTGTTGTGTCTTGACTTTCACTTTCATGTCGGAAACAAAAGCACGACAGGAACTAGCTCGCAAATGAGGACGTAACAAAGCGAAAATATTGCCCACAATCAAATTATGTTCTTCGCTAGCACCAGCCATAGCATAAATTTGTCCAGCTACGTATTCATGACGAATTTCGCTATCTTGCTCCGATTTAAGGTATTCTTCGACAGTGAGAAGGTTTAGAGGAGATTGCATTTTATTCAGCTTCCATAATTTATTCTTTTCTTTATTGTCCTACAGTCCATAAAATGCAGCGACGCAAAAAAACAAAGTATTTGTCCTGAGAATTAAAAATGATTTAATGATATTTTGATTATTGGATAGTTAATTTTTGGATATCTTGGTTTTCGTCTTCTATTTGCCAATTTAAACTTAAACTTTTACCGCTTAAAGGTTTAGGACGAATTCTTAATAGATAGTAACCATTATTTTGTGGCGCAGCTAATTTATATTGACTAGTATCTATTTGGCACCAGTTTAAAGGGAGACTAGAACGATCATAGAGATTGAAGTAAATATTGCAATTGTGAATTACTTCTGGTGCCAAGTTTATTTCTAAAGCTTGATTATTTTTTAAGTAGTTATAGATAAAAGTAGTATCGGGCGCACCTACTGGTAAATATTCTCTTCTGACAAAGGATTCTGGTAAATATTTTCGGAGTTTAAGAATAGTAAAAATATAATAGTGTAGGCTTAAATAAAACCAATTTTTGGCTTGGATGAGGTCATGATAAAAATCATTGACATCTGATGGTACCGAGGTATTAGCAACAAATTCTTTGTTATCTATTTTAACTGCTGGCAAGACTATATTATCTCGACGATTATAATACCTCAAACCTAACGAGTATCTTCCTGAAGGTAGTTTAATAGAATGCCATTTGCAGTTAGAGTTAATTTTATTAGACTCGATACTGGTAATAGTTTTATAACTAGGAAAACTATAAACTACGGCAATCCAAGAAGCAGCAGAGTTATTAGCAGATTCTAGATCAATAGCAATTTCTTGTTCTACTTTAAATGCTCCTAATGTACTGATAATAGCGTGAGTATTCCAACGAGGTCCTTTGGTCATTAAAACTGGTAAGATTAAAGGCGATCGCAATGTTTTTTCGGATAAAACTCGCCATTTAGATGCTTGTTTTTTATTGATAGCTAGATAAACAATAAATAAACCACCTATAATAAATTTAGTTACTTTATAAAAGATAAAGGATAAACAAGCTAAAATTATCTCGAAGAATAAATAAATATTTTTCATTGAACTCTGGTGATTTAATTAATCTTTAATCCTTGTAAAGAATGTTGCTCTTTGGTTAGATTTTTACCTTGAATTAATACCCCAAATCCACCTAATCCTAAAGGATTTATCAGTTGATGAAGGGCATCACGACGCTGTAAAACTTCCATAATGTTGTATTTACCATTAGAAAGCTCATTTAAGCGATCGCCTAATCCTAAAGCCATCAGAAACATACCTTGTTTGGTAAATCCGATGGTTTCTAAGTCACAGTTTTTTCCTTTATTTTCTAATGCCGTAAAATCAACATGTGCTGTAATATCTTGTTGTCCAAGATTGACATAAGGATTATTGTGGTGACGATGCTGATAATAGCATTGTAGAGTTCCCTGACTTCTTTGGGGATGATAATATTTAACCGCAGGATAACCATAATCAATGGTTAAAATATACCCTTTATTCATTTTTTTACTTACGGTTTCCAACCAATTTAAGGCAGCAAGATTTACTTCTGTTTGATAGTTTTGGGGATATTCTATATTACTGAAATCTATTCCTACTAAATCAAAATATCGATAAATATCTTCTGTAGAAACTTCATCTTGAATCTCCTTGATGCCATTAGGTTCTATTGTCAGATAAATTTCTTGTAATTTATTACCATTTACTGCAATTCGATGCACAGGAAAAGCATCGATTAATTCATTAGAAAAACAACAGCCAATGAGAGAATTATCGAGAATATATTCCCAAGGTTGCCATTTAATATTTATTCGTTGCTCAAAATCTTCTAGTTTGGCTTGCTGTAACTGTTGTAAAGATAAAGATTTTTCGACAATGACATATTGTAAATGATTAATTAGTTCTGGATGATTATTTTCCCAATAATTCAATATATCTCGCGCCAAATCTCCATTGCCTGCCCCCATTTCTACTACCGTAAATAACTCAGGACAATCTAATTTAAGCCACATTTCTTGTAACTGAATTGCCAGTAATTCTCCAAAGTCCTTACCTAAAGCTACAGAAGTGAAAAAGTCTCCTTTTTTACCAATATCAACTATTCCTGAACTGTAGTAACCATAGTCAGAGTGATACAAAACCAAATTCATATACTCAGCAAAAGTAATACGGGATTGCTGGTTTTTTGCTATTGAGTTTGAAACAATCTTGTATAATGCTTGAGAATTATTTGTTTCCATACCGTAGAGAGTATCTTGTGACAGCTAGAGAGCGAGAACCAGTTCCTAATTTAGTACTGTACCATTTGTTGAAATGGTCTATAGTTCATCCTTTGTTTAGTACCTATTTCCGAGGGCGGATATATGGTCAGGAAAAAGTCCCTACTTCGGGGGCTGCGATCGCAGTTAGTAACCATGCCAGTTACTTCGACCCCCCGATTCTCAGTAACAGTATGGGTCGTCCTGTGGCTTTTATGGCAAAAGAGGAACTATTTAGAGTTCCCATCTTAAAAACAGGTATCAAATTCTATGGAGCTTATCCTGTTAAGCGGTCTATTAGCGATCGCAGTGCGATCCGTTCTGCCATTAAAGCTGTAGAATCTGGTTGGATGACGGGAATTTTTTTGCAGGGGACTCGTACTAAAAATGGCAGAATTACTAACCCTAAACTGGGAGCAGCTTTAATTGCAGCTAAAACCCAAGTTCCCCTAATTCCTGTCAGTTTGTGGGGAACAGAAAAAATCTTGGCAGATTCATCATTCCCCCGTCCTGTACCAGTGACAATTCGTATTGGCGATGTGATCGATCCTCCTCAATCCACAAAAAAAGAAGAACTTACTGCAATAACTGAAAAATGCGCGGAAATTATCAATACCATGTTGGATTTGGGAAGATAATTACATCCTATTAGGCTATTTTCGTTACAGATTGTGCCAAACAAATCAAAGAATCATACCCATAGTGTAAACATTCTGTAATAATTAGAATAGATTGGAAAATTAATTGAATTTTTAAGTAGTAGGGATTATTTTTTGCTATCCTGAAGTGCAATTCAATCTATCCCCATCAGATTATGGTAAAAAGCCTATTTTGATAGAGTTAACTAAGGAAAGAGAATCTAGAACCGGGAAAGAAATTATGCTGGCACTACGACCAGACCCACTTATGGTTTTTGATATCATTTCACTATATTTTACTCCCGTGTTGCAGACCTTGAGGTCTTCATATTTCACGGTCAATATCTTGATAAAGTAGAAAAGTTTGCCAAATAATCACCTTGTGAGACAATTTTTGGCAGGCTCTACTATGCTTTTGCCTAATCTTGACCAGAAAATGGTTTCTGTTCAAATCACACTAAGACTCAATGTAATTAGCTTGGGAGGAATGTCTTAATGTCTGTTCGCTTATATGTTGGTAATCTACCCAAAGAAATCGTAGATAAAGAAGCTTTAGTCGAAATGTTTGCTGAAGAAGGTAAACAAGTATCTACTAAACTTATCAAAGACCGTAAAACTGGAAAATGTCGTGGTTTTGCTTTTGTCACCGTACCTAGTGATGAATTAGCCGATCAGTTTATTGAAAAATATAATGGTCAATCCTTTATGGATACCCCTTTGAAAATTGAAAAAGCTTTACCTCGTTCAAAAAACAAGGATAAAGAAGAATCAGAAGGAGAAGGCGGTGGAAATTCTACAGCTAGTGCTGGCAAACGCAAAAATAATAACAAGCGTAGTAAGAAGCCTAGTGGTGGTTACAACGCACCTAAAGAATCAGTACAACCAGACCCCCGTTGGGCAGACGAATTAGCCAAGCTTAAAGAAATGTTAGCAGCAGCTAAAAACTAATATTCGTCTCAGAACTGTCTAGTAATTATGGTTAGTCCGATTGGGTCAATATTTCGATTAATTCCTCGACAGTTTTTATGGTTGTAATTGACAACGATTAAGAAAAACAGTGACAACAAATTATGAGAGAGGGGCTGAGACTTGATTAATACAAGGACATGCTCTCACGCCTTTCTTTTCAATAGTTTGATTTACATATAACATTTATGATTGTTCAGTAATTTGATTATAGGCTGCTGATTTGCACCAATAGAAATTAAATTATTTTTAGGCAGTTAATATAAAAAATAAGGAGTTGTTAAAAAATGACTAGTGCTGATGCGATCAAAGTGATGAAACAGGAAGTAGGTAAGGCAGCAGCCGATCGCGTTAAGTCAAACTCCATAGTAGGATTGGGTACAGGTTCAACTACGGCTTATGCTATTGAATATATAGGCGATCGCTTATCTAAAGGGGAAATTACTAATATTGTGGGTGTTCCAACTTCCTTTCAAGCGGAAGTGTTAGCCAAAAAATATGGAATTCCTTTAACTACTTTAGATGCCATAGATCATATTGATGTGGCGATCGATGGTGCTGATGAAGTAGATCCACAGAAAAACCTAATTAAAGGCGGTGGTGCTGCTCATACTCGCGAAAAAGTAGTAGATGCTTTAGCCAATGAATTTATTGTGGTAGTGGATGGTGGTAAACTTACAGACAAACTAGGCTCCACCTTTCTTTTACCTGTAGAAGTAATTCCTATGGCAATTACCCCCGTAATGAATGCTTTAACCAAACTCGGTGGTAAACCAGAATTACGGATGGGAATCAAAAAAGCAGGTCCAGTTGTTACAGATCAAGGTAACTTAGTTGTGGATGTAAAATTTGATTCTATTGACAACCCCAAAGAATTAGAAAAAACGATCAATAATATCCCAGGAGTCTTAGAAAACGGCTTATTTGTTGGTGTAGCAGATGTAGTTTTAGTAGGGGAAGTTATCAATGGTAAGCCTACTGTTAGAGAAATGTAAGACAGTTTAATATTTCACATATATCAAACTTTCATCATCAATAGTGGGAACTCTTCCAGGGTTCCCACTATTATTGTTTTTAGGGGATTTCTATTATTCATCACAAACTACAAACTACGAACTATATCCGCAGGTGTCCCGCAAGGGGATACCGCTACGCATATATCCTTTAGGACTAACTACTAACTCACCTTTATCCCTCTCATGGCTAGGTTGATGGTAAGCTTAAAGTGGCAATCAACTTACTCAGATGGGGCAAATAAGGATGTCAGGGCGAAATCGAGCAGGCACATTCGCGGGTGGTTTAGCAATAGGTGCTGCCTTGGGTACAATAGTGGGAATGTTGATCGCACCGCGTACAGGGAAGGAAACCCGTAAAGTTCTCAAAAAATCTGCTGATGCACTACCAGAATTAGCAGAAGACTTGTCCAGTACGCTCCAAATTCAAGCCCATCGTCTTTCTGATGAAGCATTACAAAATTGGGAATCAACCCTCAGCAAACTCAAAGTTGCGATCGCAGCAGGCATAGAAGCCAGTCAGTTAGAAAGAACCAAAGTCGAAAATAATGCTTTTGAATCCACAGTAATCCGTCGTAATATAACAAAACCTACTCCAAATTCATCTATTGAACAAAATTCTGCCTTTGAAGAGCGCAATTAGCAATTTATCTTTATGTTGACCATCGACCCTTTAGTTTGGTTAGGATTATCTTTATTATTAGTAGCTGTTAGTTTAACGGCAGTATTAGTGGTAGTTATTCCTACTCTACTAGAAGTTGGTCGTGCTGCTCGCAGTGCCGAAAAATTATTTGATACTTTAAATCGAGAATTTCCCCCGACACTAGAAGCAATACGTTTGACAGGGATCGAAATTGGCGAATTGACGGAAGAAATAGACCAAGGGGTAACTAGCGCAACAGGAATTGTTAAACAAGTGGATCGCACTTTAACTGATACCAAACAACAAGTCCACCAAGTACAAATTACCACTCGTAGCGTCTTTGTCGGCTTTAAAGCAGCTTGGCAAGCTTGGAAAAGGTCTTAACTTCTTATCGTAAGAGATAATCAACAACAGGTAAAATTGAAAAAGGCAATCATTAAAACTACTATGAAGAATACTAGCGATCTACACGTAACAGAAACTAGACCCCTACTTAGTCCCGCATTTATTAAAAGTGAATTTCCGATCACCGAACAAGGAGCATCTCTAGTTACCCAAACTCGCGATCGCATTCGTGATATTCTTTCTGGTAAAGACCAAAGATTACTGGTAATTGTTGGTCCCTGTTCCATTCACGATGTAAAAGCTGCAATGGAATACGGGCAGAGACTAGCTCGTTTGCGAGATGAATTGCATGATGAGCTAGAAATAGTTATGCGGGTTTATTTTGAAAAACCTCGCACCACAGTGGGGTGGAAAGGATTAATTAACGATCCTCACTTGGATAATAGCTACGATATTAATACTGGTTTAAGATTGGCACGCAAGCTGCTTCTAGATTTAGCTGAGATTAATCTCCCTTCTGCTACAGAATTACTCGATCCTATTACTCCTCAGTATATTGCAGACTTGATTTGCTGGACAGCGATCGGGGCTAGAACTACAGAAAGCCAGATTCACCGTCAGATGGCTTCTGGACTATCTATGCCTGTTGGTTACAAAAATGGTACAGATGGCAGCTTGAAAGCATCAATTAATGCTATGTTAGCTGCGAGAATTCCTCATCATTTCTTGGGAATTAATCTGGACGGATTGGCTAGTATTATTACTACTACTGGTAATCCTGATGGTCATTTAGTATTGAGAGGTGGTGCAGATGGACCTAACTACCAATCACAACATATTGAATCAGCAGCTAAAGCTTTGAAAAATAAAGCTTTAAATAACCGTGTAATTGTTGATTGCAGTCATGGTAACAGTAATAAAGACTATAATCAGCAACCAATAGTTTTAGAAAATATTGCTCAACAAATTGAAGCAGGGACAGATAATATTATTGGAGTTATGATTGAAAGTCATCTGATGGCAGGTAATCAATCTTTATCTGATAGGCGCAATTCCTTGACCTATGGTCAAAGTATTACAGACGCTTGTGTTAACTGGGAAACTACCAAACAAATGCTTCGTTCCCTTGCTAAATCTATAGCTAAAGGTAGACCTGAATATTCTTCCGTGAATAAAGTTATTTGTTGAAGAGAGTAGGAGCTATTGCTCATAGCTATCAGCTCTTAATCCCTTACTTAAGCTACTTTTAGAGCTGATAGCTGATTCAAAAATCCTTAACTGTCACCAATGCCCATTGACTATGCTTTGAAAAAATGGTCATCTTGTATTGATATTTGCCTTTTGAGCGATCTTT
Organism: Xenococcaceae cyanobacterium MO_188.B19; assembly: GCA_030065715.1. Classification (GTDB taxonomy): domain Bacteria; phylum Cyanobacteriota; class Cyanobacteriia; order Cyanobacteriales; family Xenococcaceae; genus JASJCP01. The sequence goes on from JASJDF010000079.1 coordinate 12,669, forward strand.
CGGAACGAATGTACAATCTCGGCTCCGTCGAGCTGCTGCGCGATCGCGCAAGCTACCAAAGAGTTCAATAATCTGGCATCTTGCTTCATTGGATCTAAAACATCACTATATTGTTTAGCAATAATTTTAGGCGTGAAATTAGCTTCTAAAAATTTTCGCCCTGCTGCCCCCATCGCCACCGCTTGACTAGGATTTGCTGCCAGAGTCAGAATAAAATTGGCTAAACCTTGACTATCCTTATTATTAAAGCAATCGCCACATCCTGCTTGAGCAATTAGGTTCCGTAAGTAAGAATGGGGCTCACAAATAGCTGCGATCGCTCTACCTGCTGCCATCACGCCATAAAGTTTACTAGGAACAACGACTCCTTCCATATTTGGAGCTATGCTGACCAAGGCTAAATCACAAGCAGTTAAGGAATAGGGTAAATTAATTCTGTCTTGATAGGGTAAAAATTGACAATTAGTTAATCCTAATTTTTGGGCTTTTTGTTGACACAATTTGTGTTTTGCCCCTGCGCCAATAAAGACGAAGTTTACTGGTTCTTCTTTTAATAACTCAATCGCGCCAAGAATGGTTTCTAAATCATGACAGCGACCAAGATTTCCTGAATAAAGAACAGTAAATTGGCGATCAATACCGTGCTTACAAGCAAACCAATTATCTTGTTTACTAATGGGTTTAATTAAATCAGCATCTGCCCAGTTATGAATCACCGATATTTTAGACTCAACTTGAGGATGTCTAGTTACGATTCGGTCTTTCATAGTTTCGCTCAAAACAATAATACTTTTGGCTCGAAACCAAATCCGAAAATTCAGCCAATGCCAAAATCTAGTAATAGGATGGTCTGCTGAAATTAAACCAAATTCTGTAGCTACATCAGGATAAAGATCGTAAATTAAGCAGACGTAAGGAATGCCAAAAAAGAAATTGGCGAGATAGCCTACTATACAAAGAAAAGGTGGAGCAGTCGTCACTAGTAATACATCATTTTTATTTCTATGACGCAAAATGTGTAAGGCAGTTCTAACACTAAAAAGCACACCATTAATAGCTTTACCTAAAATTCGTCTCGAAAATAACTGGGAAGTACGAGACCTTTGCACTTTAACCCCGTTAATTTGTTCAACTTTTGGAGCTTTATTTTGTTTGAAAGCGTATGCAGGTTGTCCTGTAAATATATTTACTTGAATATTGTCTTCTCTAAGTTGAGCTGCTAGTTCTTCAATTAATTGACCTGTAGCAGCATAATCTGGAGGATAGAATTGGGTAATTATGGAAACACTAAATTTTTCTCTTGTTAAATTTTTCGCAGCGTTATTATCAACAAATTTTTTCCAAAAATAAGGTCTAATTGTACTTTCTGGGCTACTTAAGTTTTGAACCACTGCTCATCCACCTCATCCAAAATTAATTTTAAAATCCGAAACTTTATTGAGACTTTATATATAGTTCCCAAAATTTTAGGTTTTCTCTCATAATCTCAGTTTTTTTATTTAAGTAAACTTCGTGATTCAAGTTGAATTATTACATATTTTTTGGGATGAATAATTGGGTAAGTATTTTTATCAATTCAGAGATATATAACTGGTAATTTTACTTATGTTTGTCGTAATTTCACATAAATAGCTATCATTGTATATTCCTAGTAAAGTGTTCTACTAAGTATCTTTACAATTACAGTCATTAAATAAAGTAACAGTAAAACTTTTTTCAGTAATTACTACTAAGTTGAAATACGTAATAAACTGTTTTAAACGATAATATATTTTTAAAATTTAATGACAGTTATAAAAGATTCAATTACTGCTTTTGGAGTGATTGCTGTAACTCTTATACCCATAAAAGTTTGTTCTGCTCCCGTTCAAAATAATTTATATAGTAATCAACTAAAATGTTCTTTAACTAGCGAACAAAGACTACTACAGGCTCCGTCTTTTTATGACGGAGTAACGGAGACTTCAAAAAATTTAGATAACAAATCTAATTACGAAGTAATAAAGTATACAAAATCTTATTTCAGTAAACATATTAATTTCCAAACTAAAAAATCAGGAATCATTGCAACTTTTAGTCCTAAAAATAATTTAGGAGAAAAAATCGAACTACAAGAACTAGCATCAGTTTTAGGCTACGAGCGTTTTGCTTGGGTGAATTATGTAGAGCAAGACCCCTATGGAGTACGCGATCGCAATGGTAAAATTGTACAAACTCCTTATAATGACCCCCCTGCTGGTGGTTATCAATATGACGCAGCAGACAACCATCCTTTTTATTGGGATATTGAAAGGTGTGATAATTGCTA
>JASJDF010000080.1 GCA_030065715.1 Xenococcaceae cyanobacterium MO_188.B19
CTTAAAACTTCCCCAATATTAGATAAATTGATGCCTCCGATGGCAAACCAGGGAATAGGACAATTTTCGATCACATACTTGATATAGTCAACGTTCGCTGCGGGTTTGCCTGGTTTAGTGGGAGTTTGATATATAGGACCCACTCCGACATAGTCCACCGATTCTGAGAGAGCTTTACTCAGTTCTTCTTTATTAGTTGTGGAACGTCCCACAATCTTGCCAAAGCCTAAAACCTCTCTCGCCAGGGATACAGGAATATCCTGCTGTCCTAAGTGTACCCCATCAGCATTTACAGCTAAGGCAAGATCTACGCGATCGTTGACAATAAATAAAGCATTATATTCATGGCACAGTTGACACAATTGTTGAGCAATACCGAGGCGTAAACTATCGTGGCTCTCCTTGTCTCGATACTGGACTAGAGTTAAACCTGCTTGTAAAGCTGATTCTACAACCTGAAATAAATTTTCTTCAGGAGAAGTTACTAGGTAAAGACTAGATCTATTAAGTTGTTGATAGCGACGGTTATCTAACAGACTAGTTTCTAAAGTATAAACTCGATAGCGCATTTTTTTACAAATCCCGCCCATCTGAGGATTATAGAGCTTGCCGTATTCTTCTAATACTCTCAAAGCTTCCTGGGTACGACACAGATTTGCCTGTAAAATTGAATCGATGCTGTCTCTAACTTCTTCCTGGGGGTGAGATAATTCCGTACCGACATCGTTAGCTGTATTTCTCGCTTGACGTATTTCCCAATGATGTAATTTGGCTAATTCTTGTCTGATATTTTTACATTCCTCAGCAAGAGCAACATGATTTAATCCAAAACGACACCATTCTTCAATAATTCGCAGTCCTTCCCTGGCTCGGTCTAAGTTAGCGTCTAATATGCGATATACAGCTTGATACATAAAATTTTTATAGTAATTTTAATTTTAGATTTAACTTATTTAATTGAGATTATTGCTGATCAAAGAGGTCTACTAGAATTAGTTTCAGGCAGCTAAACTGTCACCATACTTACTAATTAATTAATCATGAAAAACTAAGTTTTACCACAGGTCATATTCAGTTTTGGAATAACCAATCAATATAATTTCATTGAATAATAACAATTCCAATGAAGATTGAAATTATCCAATCAATTTAATCATGGTTAAATACTAGACAATTCTAGCCATCTTTGGTCAAAGGTTCAAATACTGGGCAATAACCTTCGGGAATGACCTTAAACCCGCATAGAGGAGAAGCCTGATTCCAACAGCGTTGATGATGATAGTACCGACAACTACGACAACAATCCAAATCAAGAGCTAGTTTCGATTTACTTTGAGAGCTTAATAATTCTCGTTGCGGAATACCTCTAAGAATCAATTCTTCTCCTTGCCATTTTGCTTCTATGATGCCCGTATCAGCAAATTTATTCCAACGAGGATCGTTATTAATACTATCGGGAAGAGTAATAGTTACATAAGAACCAGTTTCACTTAATTCTCCTTCGTAGTAGGTTGGGGTAGGAGTTTTTGGTTGGATAAAGCGATCGCCAATGGGCAGTTCTACTAAACTTCCATTATTAGGAGAATGAACCTGATAGCGATTACATAACTCAGCTAAAGTCGCTAACTCTACCAAATAATTGGGAGCACCATGAACAAATATAATATGCTGGGGTCGCAAATTATGAATTAATTGGGTTGTATTACGACCATCACTATGTTCTGCTAAAAGATAAGTTTCAATAGTAACAGATGCCAAGTTTTGTAGAGAATCCCAGGTTGTAGTTGAGCGATCGTATTCGTGAGGATCTTCAGGAAGTAAGATTAACCATTCCCCTAATTCGGGAGATAAGTAAGATAAAATTTCTGAATCATAGTCAATTAAAACAATACAAGGTAATTTCCCTTTTAATACATCTGCCACAGATTTGAACTTACTCATACGAGGACAAACCCTTTCATCCCAAAATAGGGATTGATGTTTAGCAAAGTTTTGTACCGAAAGAGGAAACTGAGGCAATAATTCTAAATAGATATCACAAGCAAGGGATACTTTCCCATCTACCCAAATATCTAAATCTCTCCCAGTAAACTGGTGATGAGAACGTAAAAGTTTCAGAATTTCCTGTCCTAAACCCACTGGTGGCACTGGTAATAGAACATTTTTCCCTGAAATCAGAGCTTGCTCAATGCGCTCCATTAGTTGCTTTTCTTGTTGGCGACGATGGGGATGACGTACCGTTCCATAGCTCCCCTCAACAATTAGAACATCAGGAGAAATACCCCGCAAATTTTCAATAGATAAGCCTTCTACTAGCTGGAAATTGGAGACAGAAAAATCTCCTGTGTACATCACCTTGTATTCTCGTTTGGGAGTATGATAGGTCAGCACAATGGCTGCTGCTCCTGGAAGGTGTCCCGCAGGGAATAATTGTAATTGGAGATTTTTTCCTACAGTTATCGGCGATCGCCAATCCACAATCTTATAAGATAAGGATGCTTGAGATTTTTCCTCATCAGACCAATTAAGATCGATTAATTTGGCGGTAACTTCGCTAGTATAGATTGGTACTTGAGGAAAGGCTTGATGAAAAGCTAATAAACCACCACAGTGATCTCGATGAGCATGGGAACAAAATACCAAATCTACTGGAGCCAATTTCAGAAAATCTAGTTCACTTACTCCACAATCTAAAAGTATGCGATGTTCTCCCATGTTGAGCAACAAAGATACCCCTTCACCATTATGACCAACACTATAAGGCAAACAGGATAGGGGGAAAGAATTCTTTGATGACATGATCAAATGGTAAAATCGACTTCATCCTGGAGAAAATATCCGAGATTCTAAGATGAAGTCCAATTAAATAGTTAAAATTACATTCCAGGGAAGCAGAGATGAAAACTATATCAGCTGTATGCATCTATCCCTTAATCCCTAGCTAACGGGACGGACTGGATTTTTAATTTTTGTGGTCGCTAGTGGGCACTACCATTACCATCATAGTTATCAGAGTCATAAAAACCATTTTGAGTGCCAAAAAATAAACAGGACACTGTAAATAAGCCTGTCAAAATCACCATTAATAATTTAACGTCCATAGAACTCCATACTAGATTGTGTCTTTTCACCTAATATCATAATGCTAATGCTACTTTTGAACCTGAATTATGCAAAAAATCTATTTTTTTGCTCATATTTTTTTAAGATTTGTAACTCGATGCTTAATTAGAGATTGAGAACATAGTTGTAACTCAAAAGGATTTGGTATTAAGTAGCAAAATATTCAACATTTAATGGTATAAGGATTAGAATTTAGCAGAAACCTAAATATGATTCTGATCGTCCCTGTCGATTAACGTGTCAAACGTATATCATAGAATTCGATCAAGGTTAGATACAAAAATAACTAGGGGTCGTTGGCAAAACTGTACTGTACTGTGAGGGGAAACTAACTGTGAGATTGCACTGGCTATTATCGAGTGTTTTAGGTGTTTTTCTATACTGTTCTCCTGCCTATGCAGGAAAGTTATTGTCTTGGGATTTTAAACCCCAGGAAAATCGCTTGATGTTCATAACTGATCAAGGAGTACAACCAAAAGCTAAATTAATCTCCAATCCTACTCGCTTAGTAATTGAGCTACCAGGAACGAAATTGGGTAGAACCACAGTGAAAGAAAGTTACCGTGGTTCAATTAGGGGTTTTAGGATTGGTCAATCTACAGCGGATTCCGTAAGTTTGGTTCTAGAACTCGCTCCTGGTTATACTCTCGATCCTCAACAGGTCAAGTTTCGGGGCATTTCTCCTACTCAGTGGACAATCTCTCTCCCTACTCCCAGAATTGCTAAATCTTCCCAAGTCATGACCCAGATTTCTAATTCTGGTAATACTAACACTAGTCCTTTTCCTGGGAGAAATCTGCCCCCCCTTCCCCCTAGAAGAATTCCTCCCAGAAGCGTCACCCCTCCTCCCAGAAAGACCAGCAGCAATCGTTCCCTCACTAGTTCTCCCTACATTAAACCCACTGCTCACGGCTTTTTTATTGATCTAGAGGGCGATCGCAATAAAACAATTCGTTCTAGTCGTAAGGGTTCAACTATCAACTTTGAGTTGCAAGATACCACACTTCCCAGGGACTTAGCCTCCAAAACTATAGCTGTCAATCAATATGGAGTTCAAGAAATTCAGTTTACTCAAACTGGTAGTTCTCAAGCTCGCATTACTCTGAAAGTTGAGGATGATTCTCGTGAATGGTTAGCTACTTTTAGTCGTATCCGAGGTTTAATTTTAGTACCTAAAGGAAATAGCAGGAATCTTTCTCAGCGTTCCAATTCTACTGCTAGTTCCACAAGAAGACTCTCAAATCGGAATCCTACTAATCAGAAAACCATTGTCCAAGGTCTAGCATTATTAAACAACGATACTCAAATTTCCATTAGAAGCGATGGTAGCCTAATTGCTCGCACCACACCAAAAGGTAATGGACTCTATGAAATTCGGATTCATAATGCTCAATTGGCTGACCCTTTCAATGGTCCTAAATTAAAAGCAGGAAGCCCAATTTCTCAATTTAAAATCCGTCAAGAAGGCTCTTCTGTGGTTATTTTGGTAACCACCCGCTTGGGGGTGAGCTTAGGCAATATCGATCAAGTAGCTAACAATCGAATTTCTTTGCCAGTTCGACGTCTCCGTCGAGCCAATATCTTATCTCCGATCAATGTTCCTCCTGCCACTCGTAGTAAAACTAAACCCTTAGTTATCATCGATCCTGGACATGGAGGACAAGACCCTGGAACTATTGGTATTGGGGGAGTGAGAGAGAAAGATATTGTTTTACCTATTTCTTTGGATGTAGCGGAAGAATTACGCAAACAAGGTGTAGAAGTCCGTATGACTAGGGACAGAGACTATTTTGTGAGTCTTCAAGGCAGAACCGATCTAGCAAACAAAATTGATGGGGATTTATTCGTTAGTATTCACGCCAATGCGATTAATCTTTCCCGCCCTGATGTTAATGGTTTAGAAACTTACTATTACAAAAACGGTCGTCGTTTGGCAGAAGTAATTCACTGGAATATTCTCAATAGTGTGCAAATTGGTAATAGAAATGTGCGCCGTGCTAGATTTTATGTCCTTAGACATTCAGAAATGCCAGCAGTTTTAGTAGAAGTAGGATTTCTTACTGGTGCTCAAGATTCTGCTCGACTTAAAAACCCCAATCATCGTCGTCAGATGGCTAAGGCAATTGCTAGAGGAATCATACAATATATCAAAGAAAATAAAATTTGAGTATATTTCCCTAAATTAGAATTTTTGAGTTAATCTATGTTTTAACGATTAGCAAAATTTTCATCCCATACCTTAATTATCATCAATGGCAGGAAAACCTGATTTACGGATTGGCTTATTTGATAGTGGTGTAGGGGGATTGACTGTTCTTAGACAGATATATCACCGAATGCCCACCGAATCAGTGCTTTATTTTGGCGATACTGCGAGATTGCCCTACGGAACTAAGTCTCCCCAAGAAATTTTACAGTTTGTTAGAGAGATTCTCGATTGGATGTGTGGAGAAGGTGTGAAGATGGTCATTATGGCTTGTAACACTAGCTCCGCCTTGGCTTTAGAAACAGTACGAGCAGAATATGATATTCCGATACTAGGTTTGATTTTGCCAGGGGCAAGGGCAGCAATACAACAGGGGAATAGGATCGGCGTAATTGCCACTCCTGCTACTGCCTCAAGTCATGCTTATCGTAAAGCAATTCAAGAAATTGACCCTACCGCCCAAGTCTGGGAGGTGGGATGTCCTGAATTTGTGGTGCTAATTGAAAGTAATCAAATACATACTCAATACACTAAGCAAGTCGCTCGCAGTTATCTTCAGCCGTTATTAGATCAGAAAATAGATACTTTGGTCTATGGTTGTACCCACTATCGCCATTTAGAAAATGTGTTTCGCTCAATTTTGCCTGGTTCTATTAAGATTGTTGATCCAGCAGAACATATCGCGATCGCAGGAGAACGGGAACTAGAATTAATGGGATTAAAAAGTAACAGACAAGCTTTACCCACTCGCTTTTGTGTAAGCGGGGTTCCTCACCAGTTTGCTGAGTTATCTCACCAATGGCTGGGTTGTCTGCCTCAAGTCGAGAAAATTCAGATGAAAGAGCTATCTAACTTCTCGATAACTCTTAATTCTCAATCTTTAGATAGTTAGTCAACCATTAGCTTCTACTTGTTGATTCTCACTATTATTTGAGGGTGTAGAAGGTACTTTACGCTGACTTTCCGCTATTTTAAGAACTGCATAGACAGTCATGAGGTAGATACCAGCAATCAAAGGGATAAACATGGGAAGTTCTGCGTATTTCATAGGATGAATCGTAAATTTAGGATCAAAAACCAGAAAATTGTAGTGATGAGGAACAAGCTAACCAAAACACCTATGCAAAATCAGTGACTGTAAAGAGCAATCTCGTACATGAGATTGTTATTCCAGCACGATATGTCTGCACAACGAGTCAGAATTATCTTGTTATATTGAAAGCTCCATCTTCTGAATTATCAGCAAGATTGAGTTATGTATGACAAACGCAGAAATAAAGCAATTGCCTTTTCCCTCACACCGAAAAAAAGCCGTTCCTTATGTTGAACTAAAAGTCCAGTAAACCTATCTGCAATGGGATATATTAGCCTTTTTCTACCACGCAATACCACCAATAGTAAACTGTTGTTTAGTCTTGACAGTAGCCTTAACAACTCAAGTGAGTCGGCAGAGTTTAGAGTAACCTCATTGCCTAGTATTCAATTTTTTTAATTCTTAATGAAGATTATATCATAAAAATACAAAAAATTAGCAATTTAATAAAAGTTTCTTTTTTCAGATACGTGGGAGTTTTTCTGGATAAAAAGTTGGCTCTGAGGTTAGCTTCCCTTAAAATAAGTACAATATATGTAAACTTTCTTAAATACATTAATAATTGCCAAAAGTGGCTTAACAATGATATCTACTACTTCTCTATTAGCTCCCGTTGAAAAAGACCTTAAAACCCTGACTGATAATCTCAAAAAACTGGTAGGAGCCCGTCATCCGATTCTTGGAGCAGCAGCCGAACACTTGTTTGATGCAGGAGGCAAAAGAATTAGACCGGCGATCGTCTTACTAGTATCACGAGCAACTATGATGGATCAGGATATTACTCCCCGTCATCGTCGTCTCGCAGAAATTACTGAAATGATTCATACTGCTAGTCTGGTGCATGATGACGTAGTAGATGAAGCAGATTTACGGCGCAATGTGCCTACCGTTAATAGCTTGTTCGACAATCGTATTGCTGTGCTGGCAGGTGATTTTCTTTTTGCTCAATCCTCTTGGTATTTGGCAAATTTAGATAACTTAGAAGTAGTTAAGTTGCTCTCAGAAGTAATTAGAGATTTTGCCGAGGGAGAAATTTTACAAGGATTAAATCGTTTTGATACCAGCTTATCCATTGAAACTTATTTAGAAAAAAGCTATTACAAAACTGCTTCTCTGATTGCCAATAGTGCCAAAGCAGCAGCCATATTAAGTGACACAGAACGTAGTATAACGGATAATCTTTATCAATATGGTCGCCATTTGGGTTTAGCATTCCAAATTGTTGATGATGTATTTGATTTTACTGGTTCCACAGAAGTTTTAGGAAAACCAGCAGGTTCAGACTTAGCCAGTGGTATTTTAACTTCTCCCGTACTTTACGGAATGAAAGAAAAACCCTATTTAGAAGTTTTAATCGAAAGAGAATTTAGTGAAGAAGGAGATTTAGAAGAAGCTTTAAATATGATTCATGATACTCAAGGTATTCAAAAGTCTAGAGAGTTGGCTAAATATCACAGTGAACAAGCTTTAAAATGTCTCGATTGTCTTGAAGCTTCAGATTCAACTAGAGCCTTAAAAGATTTGACAGATTATGTTTTGAGCCGTTTGTATTGATTTAAAATCTAGCAAAACTAGTTTGGGTTCTGAAATAATTTCAATTGGAATTGTCTTGGCTTAAACTTGAGTGGTCAAATAATTCCCATTCGTGTTTGAGGAAGGAGTATCTGTGTCATCTACAAAACCCACAATTCTCGTTACAGGAGGGGCTGGCTATATAGGCTCTCACGCTGCATTGGCTCTTAAAAAAGCTGGTTATGGAGTCGTGGTTTTAGATAATCTATCTTATGGACATCGAGAACTCATTGATAAGGTGGTGAATACAGAGCTAGTAGTGGGAGACACCAGCGATCGCGCTTTACTAGATAAACTATTTGCCAGCCATAAGATTGCTGCGGTTATGCACTTTGCAGCCTATATTGCAGTGGGAGAGTCGGTAAAAGAGCCTGGAAAATACTATCGGAATAATGTTTCTAGTACCCTAAATTTATTAGAGGCAATGTTAGCTGCCAATATTAATAAATTTGTCTTTTCTTCTACCTGTGCTGTTTATGGAATGCCGAAACAAATTCCCATGACAGAAGAGCACCCCCACAATCCCCTTAGTCCCTATGCTGCTAGTAAGGACATGGTTGAAACAATTTTAAAAGATTTTGATCAAGCTTTTGGATTAAAGTCTGTAGCTTTTCGTTACTTTAATGCTTCTGGTGCAGACCCCAGTGGCAAACTAGGGGAAGATCATCAACCCGAAACCCATTTAATTCCTCTGGCATTACTTACCGCTTTAGGAAAACGAGAATCTCTCTATATATTTGGTACAGATTATGACACCCCCGATGGTACGGCGGTGCGAGACTATATTCATGTTAATGACCTCGCTGCTGCTCACGTTTTAGGTTTAGAATATCTCTTGGCTGGAGGAGACTCGGAAGTATTTAATCTGGGTAATGGAAATGGTTTTTCTGTTAAAGATGTCATTGAAACCGCTCGCCAAGTTACAGGATTGCCTATTCCTGCCCTAGAAAGCGATCGCCGTCCTGGAGATGCACCCATTTTAGTGGGTAGTAGTGCCAAAGCCCGCCAAATTCTCAATTGGAATCCTCGTTACGGGGATTTAACTACTATTATTGAAGATGCTTGGCGATGGCATCAACAGCGTCATGGCTAAGTTAATTGATTATTATTGATTGGTAATAGATATTGTTCATGGTTGTGCATTCATCCTTCAAAAAACCTTGGTATTTATTCTGCTGCATTAGTTTAGGTTTAGTTAGTTGTAACAATGCCAAATACACTCAATGTCAACAAATAATTGAAATTGCCAATCAAGCTAATTATCAAACTCAAGAAATGATTAGTCAATCGAGCCAGCCTATAGAGCCGAAGATTTGGTTAGAAGCAGCAAGGATCATGAATCAAGCAGCAGAACAAATCAATGCTCTATCCTTAGATGATCCTCAGCTAGTAAATTATCAAAACAATTTAGTTAAAATATTTCGTATTTACTCCCAAAGTACTGATGATGCTGTTGAAGCAAGAGAAAACAGAAATCTTAAGGCTTTAGAAAGTGCTGTTGCGGAAGCAAAAAAAGCAGGATTATTAAAAGAAGAGTTAGTAGGTGGTATCAATAGCTATTGTTTGGGAAAATCCAATTAAACACAGATTGCTAGATGCGTCGTAGGAAATATCTCCTGATATGCGATCGCGCTTTCGTAGGGCGGGCAAAATAAAAACAATAGCAATACCTTCGCCAAAATAAACTCAGAGAAAGTCTCTCCTGTCAAGAGTTTTTGAGCAGGAAGGAGTAATTTTGGCGCTATTTTAGAGCTTATTTAGGCGAAATACCCGTAACAGGAACCGAGTGATACGAAATCCGTTTAGAAAAACTCCTAATAAATATCTATTGTAGAGACGTTTTATAAAACGTCTCTACAGGGTTTGATGGTTTTAAAAATAAATAGGTTCTATAAATCGGATTTCGTATAAATTATCCCTATAGGGACGTTCCAATGGTTAGTAGTTAGTAGTTAGTAGCTAATTGTTTTTCTGGTACTTGATGTTGTTCATTTATTAATTGTTTTAAATAGGTATTCGTATTAACAACACCATCTAGATTGAGATTTAATTGGGTGGGTTTGTCTTGTAAATAGGTGATCATTTTTTGACCAAAGTTTTTGGGTTCTAAGTCTTCAGGATAAATCATATTTACTCGCCCTAAAGTGTCTAATTTGCTGACTCTAATTTCTTGCTCTTTGTCATTATTTCCCTGGAATGCCATCATCATGGCTCTAACTCCAGTGCTTAAAATATTCATCGTAGTATTGTAGCCAGCCATTCCAATAGATAGGTCAGCTTGCTGCATATAATTTAGTAAGTTGGGAGTGTAGCGATCTACGGTAATGTTATTATGTTGTGCTGTTATTGTTTGTAGTTTATTTAATAATGCTGGTGGACTAAAAGCACCAGTAAAAACTTGAATATGATGGGGGATGTGCTTTGCTAGTAATGGTGCTGTATTCACTACACATTCTAATAAATCGTGTCCAAACCTTCCTCCTCCTACACTTACTAAAATTGAAGGAGTTTTAATTTCTATCAGACTAGTTTTAGGTAATAAGGGCTGTACAACATACCCTGTATAATGTACTGGACAAGTTAAATTTTGAATACTAGAAAAACTAAGATCGAGATTGATAAAATTAGGATCGCCATGAATTAATACCATATCAAAATATTGATTGATTAATTGGCAAACTTTTTCTTCATGACGTTGCTGATTTTGCTTGGTTACTAAAATATCCCTCACACTAGAAACTACTTTTGTTCCTATAGATTTTGCTTTTTGTATTAAGGGAATTAATTCAAAAGAAAAGGGTCTTCTACCAAAGGGATATAGCTCGATGATTAAGACATCTGGTCTAAAGCGATCGCAGATATCTAAGAGCATATTTTTTCTGATATTTTTAACCTCTTCCATTGTGAGATTTTCATCTACTGGTTTGAGTTCTTTAAATTTACTATCTGTCTTAAGGGCAGGAATATTAACTACTTCTATTCCTGGGGGAAATTTAAAATTTTCAATAACTTGTCCGCCATTGATAAAACAAATTTGAAAATCGGGAATTAATCCTTTCACTATTTCAATACTGCGAATTAGATGACCCATGCCAAGAATATGTTGGCAATAAAACATTAGTTTAGACATAATTATTAGTGGTTAGTTGTTAATTGCTTTACCAAAATCATCGATTTCTGATTACTTTTGAAAAATAATATTACTTAGAAAATCGAATGTATCAAGCAGTTTTAAGAGCAAGAGGTTGATTATTATTCGTATATAAAGATTTGAATAAAAGCATGGTTAAATAATCACTGACTTTAGATAATCCAGCAAAATTTAAACTATTTTTATAACTAGAATATTCAACTGAGTTTAAAGTACTAAAAAGATTTCCCATTAATAAATCTGGATTAAGCAACTCAGGATGAATCATTTTAATTAATCCTACTTTCGCCATACTTTGAGCGCGAATTAGTTGTTCTTGTCCTGGTTTGACACGGGGAATTACAATGGCTTTTTTTCCTTTTTGTAATACCTCAGTAATAGTGTTATAGCCACACATAGAAACTACTAGATTCGCTGTATTGATATAACTCATCATGTCATCAGTAAACTCTCGTACTGTAACTTCTGGATATTTAGCTGCTTGTTGATAAATTTGTTGCTGTTGATCGGGTGGCATTTCTGCACCACAAAAGATTAAGCTACGAATTTTTTCGGCTTGAAAACGATCGCGATTTTGTTCTAATCCAGTTAAATAGTTATTAATTAAAAAGTAGCCATCTTCTCCACCACCAGGAGTCACTAAAACTAGCTTTTCATCTGGTTTAATATTTAATTCGTGACGAATGGTTCGACGATTTTTTAACCCAGATTTTTTGCGAATATAGCCACAAAAACGAACTTTAGATGCGATCGCATCATTAAATTGATACTCCTGACAAATATCAAATATTTTTTGCATTCCTACTACTAAAACACGGTCATAAACAGACTCTACCTGATAGTAATAATTTTCTGTTTGCCATTCTTTGATAGTTTTAGTTGGGGTGTCCAAAATATCTCGCAGTAATAGTACAAATTGAGTTTCTAGCAAATTGGTCTTTAGATAATCAATTGTAGGTTCTAATTCCCCTTGAATTCCCAATGGCTTTTTATCAACTAAAACTAAATCTGGTTTGTAGTTTTTGGCTGCTGCTAAAATTAATTCTCCACGCAGTTGTAAAATAGAATCAATATCTGCATTGAGATATTTAACCGCCATTTTTCCTGAACAACCACGATTTAAACAAGGCAGTTTTATATAGTCTAATCCCATTGGTAAGCGAAAGCTTTGCACCATTGGAGAACCAGATATCAAGAGAATTGAGAGGTTAGATATAGATTTGAGTAGATATTGACAAATTGACAACATTCGGCGAATATTACCCAGACCAAAAGCATCATGGGAATAGACCATTATTCTTTTATATTCACCAGTAACAACGGATGAGGGATAGATTGAAGTCATGACAACCCTGCTTTTAGTACAGCTTTTTAGATATTCACTTTGAGAAAAACTTAACTTGTTTGGAGTTTAATCTTTTCTCGTTACTAATACTTTGACAGTCTTCAATGAATTGTTTGTGAAACTTTTATGAGAGGAATTTCATCAAATAGTACTTAGTAATCAGTAATCCGTGAACAAATGTTAGACCATAAATGTTAAATGGCTAAATCTTGATAAATTACATATGCAAGAATTATCACTTTTTATGAGGTGTATTAATTATTTAGGTTTAAATAAACTTAAATTGAATAGTTTTAAAATAAATAAATTTCCAATTTACAAAGAGACACGAACTCGTATTTTGTTTTGGTACGTTGTTTTAATGGTCTTTTTTGTAGTTACAGCAATTCCTGCTACTCAGCAACGTTTATACAAAAAAGTTGATAATCGAGTCAAAGCTGATATGAGGGAAGAAATAGAAGATTTTGAAACATTATTGTTGGAAAATCTCTTAAAATCAGCCGTATCCCCCAAAATAATTCAGGATAAAAATATAACCAATAAAAAAGAGCAAATAAACCTCACAATTTACAAATTCTTTGACGAATTTATTGATAGTAGAATTCCAGAAGACGATAATTTTCTGATCGCTATTGTAGATGGTCAATTTTATAAATCTAGCTCCAATACTTTACCTGGGGTGATTAAACCTGGTTCAAGACTAATGCAGCGATGGGAAAACTTAACCGATGAAGAACGAGGAGAAGAAATAGTTCCTGATAAAAGTATTGGTAGTATTCTTTACAAAGCTATCCCAATTAAAACTACAGAAGCAACTTTAGGAGTGTTTATAATTGCCCATGCCACATTGGGAGAGAGGGAAGAAGCAGTAGAGGCATTAAATGTCATTATTGAAGTATTAATTTTTATATTGGCGATCGCATTATTGATCGCTTGGTTTGCCTCAGGAAGAGTTTTATCTCCTCTGAGACAACTAGCAAATACAGTTAAATCCATTAATGAATCCGATCTAAGTCAAAGGATTGATGTTCAAGGAGAAGGAGAACTGGCAGAATTAGGCAATACTTTTAATGAAATGATGAACCGCTTAGAAACTGCTTTTGCCACTCAACGCAACTTCATTAATGATGCTGGACACGAATTACGCACCCCCATTACCATTATTCGGGGTCATTTAGAATTGATGGGAGACGATCCTGAAGAACAAAAAGAAACCGTCAAAATTGTCATTGATGAACTAGATCGCATGAATCGGTTGGTAGAAGATTTAATTCTATTGGCAAAAGCAGAACGTCCCGACTTTTTACAACGAGAAGTAGTTGATATTGGTTCTTTTACCCAGGAATTATTTACCAAAATCCAAACTTTAGGAAAACGTAATTGGTATTTAGACAAGATAGGAGAGGGAACAATATTAGTAGATCGTCAGCGGTTGACTCAAGCAATAATTAATCTGGCAAACAATGCCGTACAACATACCTCACCAAATAGCCTCATCGCTTTAGGATCTAGAAAAACCAACAAACACTTAGAACTCTGGATTCGCGATACGGGAGGAGGAATAGAACCCAAAGAACAAAAGCGAATTTTTGATCGATTTGCCAGAGTTAAAAACACCCGCCGTCGTTCAGAAGGTTCGGGTTTGGGTTTATCCATTGTCAAAGCAATTGTAGAAGCTCACAGAGGCTCGATTAGCCTCCAAAGCCACTTGGGTATTGGCTCAACTTTTACTTTAATTTTTCCTCTAGAATTTAACTAAAAACTACTGCTTTATGAAGCAAATTTTAATTGTCGAAGACGAAGCAAGAATTGCAGCTTTTATCGAAAAAGGCTTGAAAGCTAAAGGTTACAACACTACCATAGCAGAAGATGGTGATACCGCGATCGCCCTAGCTCTGGGAGCTGCTTTTGACTTGGCACTACTAGACTTAGGTTTACCAGAAAAAGATGGTTTAACTGTTTTAGAAGAATTGCGCGGACAAGGATTAAACTTTCCTGTAATTATCCTGACTGCTAGGGATGATGTAATGGATAAAGTTGCAGGTTTAAAAGGTGGTGCAGATGATTATATGACTAAGCCTTTTAGTTTTGCTGAATTATTAGCACGCATTGAAGTTAGACTCAGAAACACTGTTAATAATACCACCCCAACCCAAGCCAAAATGCAGCTCCAACGAGGCAATATGACTCTGGATCTGCGGACTCGTAAAATTCATATCGGCGGTCGCATATTGGAACTTCCAGCCAGAGAATTTACTATGGCAGAAGTATTTTTCCGCCATCCAGACCAAGTAATGACCAGACAACAGCTATTAGACTTAGTTTGGGGCTACGATTACGATCCAGGCTCTAATATAGTTGATGTTTATGTGGGTTACTTACGTAAAAAATTAGGTAATAAATGTATTCAAACAGTTCGAGGCATGGGCTATCGGTTGAAAATTTAGTCAAGAGCTGGGGAGTTGGGAAAATAAGGGGGACAGGGGAGATAAGGGAGATAAGGGGGACAAGGAAGACAACGGAGATAAGGGAGATAAGGGGGACAAGGGAG
>JASJDF010000081.1 GCA_030065715.1 Xenococcaceae cyanobacterium MO_188.B19
ATTCTTAGGGATGAAATCAGTTGATAGAAAATCAAGAGCTTAAGTTAATCAAAGCAAATATTCTAGTTGTTGATGATAATCCCGTCAATTTACGTTTGCTAGTGCAAATTTTAACAGCTAAAGGTTACAAAGTTCGACCTGTACCAAATGGAAAATTAGCGGTTTCCACTTCCCAGGCTGCACCACCTGATTTAATTCTTTTAGACATTAATATGCCTAATATGGATGGTTATGAAGTTTGTCAAAAACTCAAACATAATCCTCAAACGGCAGATATTCCCGTAATTTTTATTAGTGCTTATAATAATGCCATCGATAAAGTCAAAGCTTTTGAAGTTGGTGGAGTTGACTATATTCCGAAACCTTTTCAGGTTGAAGAAGTTTTAGTAAGAGTTAAAAACCATCTGTCAATTCGTATTTTACAAAAGACTCTACAAGAAAAAAACACTAATTTACAGCAAACTTTAGAAGAATTAAAAACTACTCAAGAACAATTAATTCAGTCAGAAAAAATGGCAGCTTTGGGACAGCTAATTGCTGGGATAGCTCATGAAATTAATACTCCTTTGGGAGCAATTCGTTCTTCTATTGGCAATCTTAAAGATTTTTTTCAAAATAATTTAATTAAATTGCCAATTTTTTTCAGAAATTTAACCCCTATAGAAACAGAAAATTTTTTAAAAATATTAAATTTTTCTAATCAAAAAAATCAAAGTTTATCAAGTCGAGAAGTAAGACGACTTAGACGTAATTTAGTAGCAGAACTAGAAACCAGAAATATTTCTGACTGCCATAGTATTGCTGATGTACTTGTTGATTTGGGTCTTCATCAAAAACTAGAGCAAATTAGTCCTTTTTTAAAAAGTGAAAGAGGGTTAAATATTCTTGAGCAAATTTATCAATTTTATACCTTGCGACAAAGTGCAACAACAATTAATATAGCAACAGAAAAAGCAGCTAAAATTGTATTTGCGCTCAAGACTCATGCCCGTTATGATTCTGGAGAAATTCAAATAAAATCAGATATTATTAATGGAATTGAAACAGTTTTAACTTTATACCAAAATCAATTAAAACAAGGAGTTGACGTAATTAAAAACTATGAACAAATACCTGAAATTTATTGCTATCCCGATTCTTTAAATCAAGTTTGGACAAATTTAATTCATAATGCTCTCCAAGCTATGAATTATCAAGGGCAACTTACTATTGATGTAACTAAAGAAAAAAATCACCTTCAGGTTAAAATAACTGATACTGGAAAAGGCATTTCTCAAGAAATTATGCCTCAAATATTTAAACCTTTTTTTACTACTAAACCAGCAGGGGAAGGCAGTGGATTAGGATTAGATATTGTCAATAAAATTATTAATAAACATCAAGCTAGTATTGATGTAGATTCTATCCCAGGCAAAACTACTTTTACTGTTACTATTCCTATGAATTTAGAGGAGGAAATACCCAATGTCTAAACCTGTAATTCTTTGTGTCGATGATGAAACTCTGGTATTAGATAGTTTAAAAATAGAATTAAGAAAATCTTTTGGTAGTAAATTTATTTACGAGTTTGCCAACGGAGGAGAAGAAGGATTAGAAATTGTTACCGATATTTTAGAAACAGAACCACAAACACCAATGATAGTCATATCGGATTGGTGGATGCCTGGAATGAAAGGGGATGAATTTTTGATTGCAGTTTATCAACGCTATCCCCAAGTCAAAACTATTATGCTTACTGGTCAAGCTAGTGAGGCTGCTATTTCTGATGTAAAAGAAAAGGCTAATTTATATCGTTGTATTCGTAAACCTTGGGATTACGAAGAATTAATGTCAATTCTGGAATCTCTATTTTCACAACAAACACAAGTTTAGTCTTTACTATTGATAATTTTTATATTTTCTAACTGATCGCTAGGTTGAAATCCAAATAATTTTCCATAAAAATAGAATTCACTTTCTAAAGCTTTTTTAATATTCTCTGCTTGACGAAAGCCGTGGGCTTCATCTTCAAATGTAATGTAAGCTACAGGTAATCCTTTTTGTTTGATCGCTTCAAACATCATTTGTGCTTGATTTGGTGGAACAACTTTATCTTCTAAACCTTGAAAAAAGATTACAGGACAAGATAACTGCTCGGTAAAATTAATTGGCGATCGCTGTTGATAAAGTTCTTTGGTTTCAGGATATTTCCCAATTAAACGGTCTAAATAACGGGACTCAAATTTATGAGTATCTCTAGCTAAAATCTCTAGATCACTGATGCCATAATAGCTAGCTCCTGCTTTAAATACATCGCGGAAAGTTAGAGCAGCTAAAGTAGTATAACCCCCTGCGCTGCTACCAGAAATAACTAATCGCTCTGGGTCGGCTTGTCCTTGTTTAACTAAATATTTAGCAGCATTGACACAATCATCTACATCTACAATACCCCAGTTATTGTCCAATCTTTCACGATATTGACGACCATAACCAATGCTACCGCCATAGTTAACATCCACGTACCCAAAACCCCGACTCGTCCAATACTGTACCCTTAAATTAAGGCTTACTGATGCAGCAGCAGTAGGTCCTCCATGACTTTTAACCAGTAAAGGCGGTAATTCTCCCTCTGGTGGAGAATGATCGGGATTTTGAGGGGGATAATACCAACCATAGGCTGTCAAACCGTTTTCTGTAGGAAATGCGATCGCGACTGGTTGGGAAAAATAAGCAGGATCAATTTTTAAATCTATTGCTTGTTTGAGAATAGTAGATTTTTCTGTCTCGGTATTTAACTTAATTACCGCCGTCGCTTGGGTGGGACAACCACCAATAAACAATGCTTCTCCTTCGGAATTAGTTGTGATCGAGGAAATATTAGTATAGGGGGTATTTATTTCTCGAAACTGCTTAGTTGTGGTGTTGATTGTGGCTAAATGCCAACTACCATTCTGAGAATAGGCACATACTATATTATTGTTTCCCACAAAATTGTAAGTAGATAAACCAAAAACCCAATGGGGATAAGCAAATTCCGCTGACATCTGATGAACACATTCTATTTCCCCTTCGTTATTGCGAGAATAGAGATTCCACCAGTTAGTGCGGTCGCTGGAAAAATATAACTGTCCCGTTGGTGACCATTGTGGCTCACAAATCGACTCATTGGCTCCACCTGCAACTAACTCTGTTTTCCCCGATTCTAAATTCATTAACCATAGATAACTACTGTCCCAAGGCATATTGGGATGATCCCAACTGATAAAAGCCAAATATTGACCATCAGGACTAATACGAGGAGAAGTATAAAAATCACTACCTTTTACTAAAGTGGTAATGTTACCCGTATCTAGCGCGATCGCAATAATACTATTAATTGGTTCTTGATCCTCAATACTGTGGTCTTCACATACACAGATCAAGCGATTTCTAGTAGAGTCGATCATAAAATCCGCGTAGCGTCTTAAAGATTCTTCAGTTAAAGGCTCAGGATTTTCCCCTATTATCTGACGATAAACCCGATGATCAGTTTTTTCACTGAAATAAACTACCCCATCTGTAATTAAATAAGCTCCCCCACCATACTCATGAACACGAGTCTTAATATTAAAAGGTTTAGGAGTAACATCAGTGGTTGTTCCATCCCTACTAAGTTTGACTAAAACACTTCTGCCTTTTTCTGTAGGTCGAGATTCTAGGCAATAAATATTTGTCCCATCGATACTTACACTCCCCAGTCCAACAGACTTAGAAACGATCAGATCTGATGTAATAGGAGATTTCCAAGAACCAAAGGCGGTTCCCATTTTTTCTTGATTATGCGAAGCGGTATCCTTTAGGACATTCATTATTTATTCTTCCTCACTATATATCAGTGATATTGCTTAACCTCAAGCTTACCGAGACTTTACCAGTTATTCACAAAGTCAAATTATGATACATATCAGTATGATAAGCTATATATTTCTTCACAAAAATATCCGATTATGGTTAATACTGATACAGAAAAACCGTTATTTTCTCGGTTATTTATTTCAGATATTGATCTATACTGTGAAGGTGAAGAGTAAATCTATCGATATATAGTCTCAGTATCGAGGTTAAAGCTATATATTGCTCTCCGTAAAATAACCATTTTGGTGTGAGGAACAATTTAATATGTCGAAACTATTTTGGCGCGCGATCAAAGCATTACCCGTTATCGTAGCTGGTTCATTAGTAGCTGCTAACGCTAGCTTTGCACAGTCTTTAAACGAAACTAAAGTTGACTCTACTTTACAGCAGATCAATCGTTACCAGGATTCAGGCAGCAATCGCTCCATGTCTCAGGTAACTAACGTTAACCAACTCAGAGACGTATCTCCTTCTGACTGGGCTTATGAAGCACTACGTAGCTTAGTAGATCGTTATGGTTGTATTGTTGGTTATCCCAACCAGACCTATCGTGGAAACAGAGCCTTAAGCCGTTACGAATTTGCTGCTGGTTTAAACTCTTGCTTAAACCAAATTGAACGTCTTATTGCTTCTTCTGAAGCAATCCTGAGAGAAGACATTGATACTCTCAATAGACTTATCCAAGAATTTGAAGCAGAATTGGCTACTCTCGGTGGAAGAGTTGATAACCTCGAAAGTCGTACAGCTTTCTTAGAAGACCACCAATTCTCTACCACTACTAAATTGAAAGGGGAAGTAATTTTTGCCCTTGCTGATACATTCGGTGATGTGAACGATGAAGATCCTACTGAAACTACTTTCAGCGATCGCGTTCGCTTGAACTTTGACTCTAGTTTCTACGGTAAAGACCGTTTGAGAACTCGTTTACAAGCTGGCAACGTAGCTAACTTCAGCGATTTTACTGGTGCTGACTCCACTCGTCTTGGCTATGATTTTGACAACGGCAATGATATTGAACTCACCGACCTTCACTATCGCTTCCCTATCGGTGACAGTTTCCGTGGTTATGTTGGTACTACTGGACTTGACATCGATGATGTTTTTGAAGTCAGTAATCCCATCCTAGAAAGCAGTGGTACTGGTGCATTGTCTCGCTTCAGCCGTCGTGATCCTATTACCCTACGTGGTGCAGAAGGTGCTGGTGTCGGTGCAAACTACAAAATAGGAGACAAAGTAACTGTTTCGGCTTTATATCTTGCTGAAACTAGTGATGCGTCCGATCCTGATTCAGACGGTGATGAAAATGGTCTATTCGATGGATCTTTCAGTACAGGAGCTCAGGTTGTAGTTGAACCTTTTGAATCCTTTGAAGTAGCTCTGACTTATGTTTATGAGTATCAAGAAGGAGATGATGTTAACTTAACTGGTTCTACAAGCAGTGATTTGGCAAAAAATCCTTTTGAGCCAACTTTTGGTGAAATAGATACTCGCGCTCATCAAGTTGGGTTAGGTGTTACCTGGGAATTTGCTGAGAGATTTGTCCTTGGTGCTTCTGGTAGTGGTTCTTTTGCTAGAGCAGTTGATGAGGACAACGATGCAATTCTCTACACCACATCTCTTAACTTCTCTGTCCTAGATTTAGGTAAAGAAGGAGCTGTACTATCTTTAGCTGGTGGTATTCCTCCCAGATTAGTTAAAAACGAAGGTGGACTAGAAGACGAAGATACTACTTTCTTAATCGAAGCTCTGTATAAATTCCCCATCAACGACAACATCTTAATCACTCCTGGTGCATTCGTAGTAATTAATCCTGACGGCAACAGTGATAATGATACTCAATTTATTGGTGTCATCAGAACTACCTTCAAATTCTAAATCAATAGAATAATCTAGCCGTAGCTAAGATTACCATTTATTAGGGACGTTATAAATTAACGTCCCTACTTTCGTTTGGAGCATAAAACTGCTATTAATTGCTGATTTTGAGTAAGTAACCCAATCTCTTATCTTTATTTAACCTGATGATTACCTTTTCTTTACTTTCCGCTAATGGAATCGGAGTAATCTAAACGAGGTCAACACCGCGAGCCTCACGGCAGTCCCTAGGGTATTGGATAGCTCCTTAAGCGTCCTAAAAGCTCACCTTCGGATAAGAGCATCCATCGCGGTCAAAAGCAAGAGGAGGGATTCAAGATGATGTGTGAAAACACAAAAACTATCAATTTTATAAAAATCAAATCCTCGATAATGCTTTGACCATAGAACACTGCTTAGTCATCACAGCCTCCAATATAAAACTACGGAGTAAGGGTGACTCAAAATCAACTAAGCAAATTAATATCACATCTCTATTTACAGAATAATCAACAATATCTATGGTTTTGACAATGTCTATCCGACCTAAAGTACTAATAGTTCCTTTTTTGGCTTTAACTCTTGGTCTTGCTTCTTGTGGTGGTTCTCAAACAACAACCGACAATCCAGAAGAAGGCAAAACTATTTCTCTTACTGGTTCTGGTGCAAGTTTTCCTGCTCCTTTGTATCAAAGATGGTTTAGTGAATACAACAAACAAAATCCTCAAGTTCAAGTAACTTATCAATCTGTTGGTAGTGGTGCAGGAGTCAAGAATTTTACCCAACAAACTGTAGATTTCGGTGCTAGTGATGTGGCAATGAAAGATGAGGAAATTGCTAAAGTTGATCGGGGAGTAGTATTGTTACCCATGACAGCAGGAAGTATTGTTCTCGCTTACAATCTTCCTGGAGTAGAAGGATTAAAGCTATCTCGTCAAGCATATGTAGATATATTGCTGGGAAAAATCACTAAATGGAACGATCCTAAAATTAAAGGCATTAATCCTGGTCTTAACCTACCCAATAGTAAGATTAATGTTGTTTATCGTTCTGATGGTAGTGGTACAACTGGTGTATTTACTAAACACCTAGAGTCAATAAGTCCTGAATGGAAAAATAAAGTAGGTAGTGGCAAAACTGTAGAATGGCTCACAGGAATTGGTGCTAAAGGCAATGAAGGGGTCACAGCTCAAATTTTACAGACTGAAGGTTCCATCGGCTACATTGAGTATGGTTATGCTAAACAACAAAATATTCCTACAGCCATCTTGGAAAACAAAGCTGGAAAGTATATTGCTCCTTCGGATGAGTCTGCTTCTAAAGCTTTAGGTGCAGTGAAGTTACCAGAAAACCTTCGTGCTTTTGTCACCGATCCAGAAGGTGCTGATTCTTATCCTATCGTCTCTTACACTTGGATTTTGGCATACAAAACTTATGATGATGCAGATAAACTAGCTGCTTTCAAGAAAGTAGTTAACTGGTCATTAAATGACGGACAAGCTTATGCTTCAGAATTAGGTTATATTCCTTTGCCTGATAATGTAGTGGATAAGGTAGAATCCGCTTTAGCAACAATTCAAGCGAAATAATAAGCTTTTAGCCTAGTTACTATTTCTGGTTTATTCCAGCCATTAGTCCTCGTCAACTATGACGGGGATTTATTTATGGGAAGTAGCTGCTAAAATCCAAGGGAAGATAAAAAATTATAAATCAATGGCAGAAGTACAAAAACTACTTTTAGTGGATGATGAACCAGGGGTTAGGGAATCAGTACAAGCTTATTTAGAAGATAACGAAGAATGGCGAGTTACCACTGCTAGTAATGCGGAAGAAGCCTGGAAAATATTGCAACAGGAAACACCAGACTTAATTATCTCCGATATTATGATGCCTCAAATAGACGGCTATCAATTTTTGGAACAGCTACGGGAAGATCCTCGCTATCAAACAATTCCAGTGGTATTTCTTACTGCTAGGGGAATGACCAGAGACCGCATTAAAGGACATGATACTGGTTGTGATGCTTACTTGGCTAAACCCTTTGATCCTGAAGAATTAGAATCTATTATTAGAAATCTCTTGAAAAGAAGAGCAGCGATCGCAAAAACTAGCACAGACAGTTCAGAATTAGAAAAGATCACTAAAGAACTAGAATCAATTAAAGATATTCTACATGGACAAATGGGAAATAATTCTGGTTTTGTCACCACACCTCCTCCCATGAGTATAGAATTAACACCTAGGGAACAAAGTGTACTAGATTTAGTAGCCCAGGGTTTAATGAACAAAGAAATTGCTCGCGATCTCAATACTAGTGTGAGAAATGTCGAAAAATATGTTAGTCGTTTATTTAGCAAAACTGGAACCAATAGTCGTACTGAATTAGTTCGTTTTGCTCTCAAACATGGTCTAACTAAGTGAGTGCCTTTGAGCCTCTAATTATATTTAATTCACTTTGTAATTCGGCTGCTAAATTCATGGATCACATATTACTTTGGGCTGTAATTGCTCTTGTCGTTTTAATTTTTGGAACAATTTGGAAATGGTTGCGGAATGGGCAAATTCGTTCCAGAAGAAAAAAAGGCAATAATTATCTGTACCAAGAGTATAACTACGACCATGATATAGATTACCGTGCTATCGATCTGGCTTGGGAAAGCCATCCAGACAATATTCAGAATCATCGATCAGTTGAGGAAAATTTAGAACTAGAACTAGAACTAGATTCTGAAGAACTTAATATGGATGAGGTGGTTGGTGACGATCCCTGGAAAGAGTATCGAGATCACTTGTCTTTAAATCAAGCCATTGAAGGATATTTAAACTTGGAATTGGATGTAGATTTAGCGGAGAACAAGGGTAAGATTCAAGAAGATTATGTCCCATTGTCTGCCGACTATAAAAGTAATGAAGATGTTTCCGCTGGAAATTATGATCGCGATAAACGCCAGACTCAGAATATTCATGAGAACTCTGAAGTGAATGATGATTAGTAGCTATTCAGGATTTTCACTTTGGATTGATATAAAAGCTCTTATATGCTGCTCAGTGTCATTTATCTTGATACTGTAACGATTTATTACAAAAATTGCTATATCGTTAGTAATAAATAAATTTATCTACCAAAGGAATGAATCATTCAAGATTTATCTTCAGTACCGCTAAAGTTATCTTTTTCGCAGTCATCGGAATTCTAGTAGTTACTAATCCAGGAAAAGCTAAATATGAAGAGTATGCTTCAAAAGCTTTAAAATCCCATCTCAAGGATAGTGTATGTCAAGAAGTTACAGAAATTCTGACTAATCCCTGCACGATTTTAGTAGATATAGCTAGTCCTCAACTAGGAGTTGCGATCGCCCAAAAAACCCAAAGAAAAAACTTTCTTATCTTTAGCATTTACCAAACTGACTTATCAATTCCTACAGCTTTGCCCGACTATCAATTTGGGACAGTAGCTATATTAGATTATTTTTATACTTATCAAGCGGATAAATTGGATTGAACAACCAAATAATCTACTAAAATAAAACTGAGTTGTTCCCCCACTTAATTCATGAGCAAATCGACTGATACAACTAAACATTTAACAGATACACAACAGGACATAACAGAAATTACCCGTACTCCTCCTTGGGGACAGGTTATTGTTTTAGAACAAGGGGAAAGATATCGAATTAATCGTATTGAAGTTAATCCAGGAAGCCATATTACTACCCAAATGCACTATCATCGTAGCGAGCATTGGATAGTTGTATCTGGAACAGCCAAGCTAATTATTGATGACAAAGAAATTTTTTTACACCAGAAGCAATCTACCTATGTGCCGATGAATACTCCTCATAGGGTAGAAAATCCTGGGGTAATTCCCTTAGTAATGATTGAGGTTCAGAATGGGGAATATTTGGGAGACGACGATATTATCCGATTTCCCGAAAAAGACTGAGCTGTTTAAGCCTTGGGTTTCAGATAAACTAAAGCTTGTCGCCAAACCAGTGTTGGTTGGTCATAGTGGTCTAAGAGACAAAGACATTGAGAATCTTGCCACATAATTTTGCCAACTATCAAATCGTCAGTAACTAATTTTAATTCTACTTCTTGCTTATTCTTAACATAGCCTTGAAGTTGTTTAATGCTAGGTAAACCAGTATCAAATTCAGTCATAATAAAATGATGTTTGGTAAAGGGAAAAATTTAAAATGGTGCTTCAGTTTAGCAAATATCAAGGATTAGGCAATGATTTTATCTTGATTGATAATCGTCATGCTACCCAACCAATAATTACGACTCAACAAGCCGTAGGTATATGCGATCGCCATTTTGGCATTGGTGCTGATGGTGTTATTTTCACTCTTCCAGGAGAGCAAGGTACAGACTATACCATGAGAATTTACAATTCTGATGGTTCAGAGCCAGAGATGTGTGGCAATGGTATTCGCTGCCTAGCCAAGTTTATCGCTGATCTTGAAGGAATAGGAGAAATTAACAAAACTTACAAAATCCAGACTTTAGCGGGGATAATAACTCCTCAATTACAGGGGGATGGTAAAGTAAGAGTCGATATGGGAGAACCCCAGTTAATGGCTCATTTAATTCCTACTACTTTAGGGGAAGCAGAAGCTAAAATAGTTGCCCAACCTCTAGAAGTCGCCAATAAGCAATGGCTAGTTACCTGTGTGAGTATGGGAAATCCCCACTGTATTACTTTTGTGGATGATGTTGAAGCGATCGCGTTAAATGAAATTGGTACTTTATTTGAACATCATCCTGTATTTCCTCAACGCACTAATACCGAATTTATCCAAGTGGTTAAACCAGATTATATAAAGATGCGGGTCTGGGAAAGAGGAGCAGGAATCACTCTGGCTTGTGGTACAGGAGCTTGTGCTTCCGTTGTAGCTGGGGTCTTGAATGGGAAATGTGATCGCGTTTGTACGGTAGAATTGCCAGGAGGTTGTTTAGAGATTGAATGGTCTCAAGCAGATAATAGAGTATACATGACAGGGGCAGCAGAACCAGTATTTACTGGTTATTATGGGTAAAATAGCCTATTTATCAACCCACGTACACAATGCTCTTCAAAGAAGTTATAAATGAGTCGGGAATTTCCCGTCTCGGAGCCAGCTATGGTTTATCCTGGGGTGACTTTAATCTCTCAAGAATCTCCTTTGTCCTTCAAGAGAGTTAGTCTAGAAGCCAATGATATTACTGATAAGAGCAACCCCAATCGCATTGACTTTGATTTAAAAGTATTTCAAGGCTTTGAAGATGGTATTGATTTTACGGTGGGTGCAAATAGTTCCCTAACCTTAACCCTAGCAAATGCAGAACAAGCTGTTAATTTAGTTTACATTGGGGCAGAGCAGTGGAACGTTAGTGCTTTACCTTTAGATTTGACTGGATGGTAACTATGAGACCTCTCACGGGTATGTTTTAAATAACAGGGTTCGTTACTGCTTCTTTCTGGAACGAACAAGGTTTATTCCCTTTATCCCTCGGCTCTCCCACTCCTTCAAACTAGATGGGGTTTATTTATGAATTTAAAATCTAAGCTTAAAATGAAATGGTTGTGGTCTCTCTTATTGGTAGCATTTGCTGCTTCTGGATTGACTATTGGAGCAACCTATCTAAAAGCATTTCAGCTATTTGAGTTGTTAGCGTTCGATACATGGGTGCGTCTTCTTCCCTTAGAAGCAAAAGAAAACCGCGTTGTAGTAGTTACAATTAGTGAGTCAGATATCAACGAACTGGGACAATGGCCCCTATCTGACCTTACCTTAAGTCAATTAATCACAAAAATTAATCAATATCAACCTAGAGCTATCGGTTTAGATATTTATCGAGGTTTACCTGTTAAACCTGGAACAGCAGAATTAGAAGCAGTTTTTCGTTCCACACCTAACTTGATTGGAGTAGAAAAAGCTATTGGGAAAAGTGTTAAAACATCAGCAATTTTAGAAGCACAAGGACAAACTGCATTAGCTGATGTGGTTAAAGATACCGATGGCAAAATTAGAAGAGGATTACTGTCAATTGAACTGAATGATGGTCAAATTCAACTAGGATTAGCTACTATTCTGGCTTTAATGTATTTAGAAGCAGAGGGAATTGAGCCAGAATTAAAGGGAGATACAGGAATAATATCTATAGGTCAAACTGAGTTAGTACCTTTTAAAGGAAATGATGGTGGATATGTCCGCGCTGACGATGGCGGTATTCAAGTATTGATGAATTATCGAGGTAAAGAGGACAATTTCGCCCAAATCTCCATACTTGAGGTTTTGAATGACCAAGTCGAAGAAGACTCGATTAAAGATCGCATAGTTTTAATCGGTTCAATAGCTGAAAGTCTTCATGATTTTTTGCCGACTCCCTATAGTATCAATCGAGCCAATCAGCTAGAAGATTTACCAGGGGTTTTTATTCATGCTAATCTCACGAGCCAAATTATCAGTGGAGCTTTAGATGGACGTGGTTCGATTAAAACTATTAGTGAATTTGAGGAATGGATTTGGATTTTTACTTGGGCTTTTAGTGTGTCCCTCTCCAATCTAATTTTACTTAATTGCCAATGTAATTCGAGACAAATCTTATTAATATTGGGTTCAACAGTACTTTCCTTGGTAATTCCTGGAATAGTTCTGATGGGAATTGGTTATCTGTTGTTTTTAGCAGGTTTTTGGCTACCAGTAATTTCTCCCCTATTTTCTTTAACCTTATCTACAATAACTATCAGTTGGTATTACAATCAAAGTCAAACTAAGCTCGCTTCAATTGATAGCTTAACTGCAATACCTAATCGTCGTTCTTTTGAAGCATTTTTACAGCAAAAATGGGGAGAAACTGAGAAAAAACAACAAACTTTGTCTTTAGTTCTTTGTGATGTTGATTTTTTTAAAAAATATAATGATACTTATGGTCATCAAGCAGGAGATTCTTGTCTTCAGGAAGTAGCAAAAGTTTTAGCTAAATCAGTACGTAATAGCGATTTAGTAGCTCGCTATGGGGGAGAAGAATTTGTAGTGGTTTTACCTAATACTCCTCCAGAAATAGCAATAGTAGTAGCTCAAAGAATATGCGATCGCCTTAAGTCTTTGTCAATGCCCCACATTAACTCTGAAGCAGGAGACTATGTAACCATGAGTTGTGGTGTTGCTAATAGCAATTTTGAAGGAGTTAATTCTTTAGAAGAGTTAATTGCTAAAGCCGATAAAGCATTATATAAAGCCAAAGCACAAGGTCGCGATCGCGCTGTTTTGGCAAAGTAATACTAAGTGGTTTCGATCAATATAATGAACTACCCCGCCGTGTAGACGGTCGGGGTTTCTAGTCCCCCGTCAGCCTTACGTTGGGATTTTTGGCGTTTCATCTGTCCCAGTTGCTTCATTGAGCCAGTATGCTTGCGCTTCTTAGTCGCAGAAGTAGAGCTGAAGACATCGACGCTTGAGAGACTAGTCCCTAGCCCCTTTTGCTTATTGCAAGCAACATTATACATAACCAGACAGGAACCCTTGTCTCTTTCAATCTCAAAACCACAGCCTTTCTTGCCATCACAAACATGATAACGATTAGACAACTCTGCCCATTCCTTATGCACTATTCCACAGTTGGGGCAACGTTGTGATGGTTTGATGCGTTTGGTATCTAAAGTTAGAACTAGACCACCTTTGGCTTCAATTTTATAGGCAATCATTTGGTTGAGACTCGCCATACCAACGGAAAGTAGGGATTTTTACAAGTGAAACTAGCAAACCACTGGTTTTTACTGGGTCGATAAACAATGGTCAAGGTGGTAAGTTGACCCCAAGATTTAGCTTGTCCTCTCATCTTGAGAGTTACTCCTAAATCATTGAGAGTTACACTACCATTTTTGCCATTACTATTGGTTTTCCACCCAGAGCGAGAACTATATGTCCAACCAGAATAGTCCCTAATTGACTTGAACTTGGGCAGTTTTCTTAAGCCTTGAAAAAAAGAGTTATGGGCTAAATCCACCCTTTTTACAGTTGCTTGTAAGGCTTGAGAATGCAGTTGAGCGAATTCCGACCATTCTTTTTTGAATGCTGGCAAAAAGTTCTGCTGCTCGAAGTAATCAACACTTCTTTTATTCTTTCTCCATTCAAAACGACGATGAGCAATACAGGCATTATATAAATACGTATGAAGACGACGCGCCTCAAACAACTTCCTCTCTTGAGTCTTGTTTGGGTACAGTCGAAATGTGTATCTTCTTATTGCTATCAATTGCTTTGGAAATAAAGAATAAGATAATCATATTACACCTTGGTCATATTTTGGATATTATTCTTAGTGGATGCTGCGCGGTCTATCTTTGTCGCGATTCATGAGGGGCTGTCGCCAGTGGTTTCCCTGGCGTTTATAAGCCCCGTCCCTACCTTGCAGAAGAATAGGCAGTTCTCGCATTTAGTTAAAAAATAATCCTTGGCAATCCTAATAGATCGGAAAGGAGATTTTTATGTTTAAGAAAATTTTAGTAGCGATTGACAGTTCTTCTATAAATGAACTAGTCTTTGCCAAAGCACTATCTTTAGCCCAACAGAACCAAGGGGCTCTCATGTTGTTGCATGTGCTATCAGCTGAAGAAGAAGACAGTCCTATGCCTCTACCGTCAGAAGTAGGCGATCTTTATTGGACTACCGTGAGTGAAGTCACGTTGGAAAATTGGCTCAAGCAATGGGAAACTTATGAAAGTGAATGCTTAGAACAATTACAAAAATTTACAGCCCAAGCACATCGCTCAGAAATAAATACTGAATTCAGGCAACTCCCTGGCAGTCCTGGTCGTACTATCTGTCATTTAGCTTGGAGTTGGCAAGCAGATTTAATTGTAGTAGGTAATCGGGGTCGTTCTCGAATCGGTGAACTATTGCTGGGCAGCGTTAGCAATTACGTACTGCATCATGCTCCTTGTTCAGTTTTGACTGTAAAACATTACATTCCCAAAAAAACTGAATCGATCAACGAGGAAGAAACCTAGATTTTCTAATTAATGTATTTGAGGGGGGTCACAGTATGGTTATTAAACAAGAGTATTAAACCAGAAGTCTTTCCTCTCTGGTTAAGTTTCTGGAGTGACAACAGATTTGAGCGTCAGAACGGAGCAGGGAGCATGGTGTAGTACGTAATTGCTCACACTGCCGAGAAATAGTTCTTTAAGTCCAGTTCGCCCACGATTTCCGATAACAATTAAATCAGCTTGCCATGTCCCAGCTATCTGACAAATGGTACGACCAATACTGCCTGAAATTTGTCTGAATTGAGCATTTACCCCCATATTTATGGCTTCTGTTACATAGGCTTTGAGTTGTTCTAAGCATTCACTTTCATAGTTTTT